>NZ_JAYGJQ010000002.1:1500000-1621000 GCF_035013165.1 Bacteriovorax sp. PP10 | reverse complement strand
CGGCTTTCGTTTCTTTGGTTCATTAAAATTGTCTGACATAATTCCTCCATTTTTATAGTTAAAATGGAATGGAATTTCGGTAGCCTGACCTATAAAGAGGAAAGTTTAATGTTAAACACTACAACATTATAGAATTAATTATTTCGTTTCGAATATGAAAAAATAATAATTTTTTATTTATCATACAAGTACTTATAATCCTATAGGAATTCAACCTGACGCCATGTTTTACAAATTTAAAAATTGAAAAAAGTTAATATTATTTCTATCATCCAGAAATGAAATTGAGATTTTACTTTCAAGCGTTTTTTATCGTTAACCTCGATTCACAAATTGAATTAGGTAAAACTTTATTTTTTGATCCAAGACTTTCTTCTAATAATAAAATCTCCTGTTCTTCTTGCCATAATCCTAACAAGGGATGGAGTGATGGAAGACCGACTGCAATTGGTTATGATAATAAAGTTCTTCAAAGAAAAACTCCCAGCATCGCTTATCTGGATAATAAAAATATTTTCTTTTGGGATGGTCGGGCCACTTCACTAGAAGAGCAGGCATTAATTCCAATAACAGCACCAGATGAGATGAATCAAGATCTCGATCTATTAATTGAAAAACTTGAAAATGTGCCCGGTTATGTATCGATGTTTAGTAGTGTATATCCGAGAGAGGGAATTACATCTAAAACCATTGCTCAATCACTAGCTTCCTTCGAGCGCTCTTTAAATTTAAGAGATTCACCATTTGATCGCTGGAACTCAGGACAGGTCAATGCTATTTCTGAAAGTGCAAAGAAAGGATATTCAGTAATGAGTACACTCAAGGCCAATTGTCTTTTCTGCCATAAAGGTAACGACTTCACAGATCAAAGACTTTGGGATGTTGGAGTTAATGGAAATGATAGTGGACGTGATGGACTATATGCTTTTAAAACGCCAAGCCTTCGAGACGTGGCCTTACGAGCACCCTATTCGCATAATGGTAGATTATTGGATCTTGATGATGTTGTTCGTTTTTATATGAGAGGCGGAGACATTCATCGTTCTACTCAAGCATCTCCTCAAAGAGCACAGATTAACTTAACAGATGAAGAAGTTTTTCAAGTTGTAGAATTTTTAAAAACGTTAACAACAGATAATAGTCGCTTTCAAAAACCCAAATTACCTTAGCTTGGATAAGCTCTTCCCCAGTTGATCCTACTATTCGTCAACCACAACCGAAGAAGGCGCTCTCAAATTCTCCACTCTCATATAATGGTCTACAGCTCCCAACCCTTTAAACGCCCCTTCATGAAAGCTCGTAGTAAACGCCCTTCCATCCGCCGTCACAGCATCAAACGATCCAAAGAAGAATACGTTCTGCACTCCAAATAGATTATAGAAATGCACTTTGCTGTATGAGTTGTTTACAATATTGCTCGAAAGATTTTTAAGCGGCCAAAGAGGAACATTAACCCACTCTCCTTCTGGAAGAAGATTAATTTCAGCAAGGCAGTTTTTAATGAACGCACGTTTCTTAGCTGGCAATGTGAATTTTTTAGCTTTCGATTCACAAGCTGTAATATCATCCGAAGACACTCTATCGTGAGTTAAATCTTTCACGTAATCGATATAATCATTTTGCAGAGAGTTTCTGCAGTTATCAAACATGTTTCTAAAGTTTAAGAAACTTGTTTTTGGGTATTCATTACAAAGGCCGTCGAAGTGATCAAAAACAGTACTGATTTTTTGAGAGTTTAAGTAGCGAATCCCGTCGATATTAACCTGGTAGTTTCCTTCAACGTGAAAAGGTGCTTTTAAATAATCGCGATCAATCATCGCTAATGCTAATGGATCGACACCTGAGAATCTCTCAAGGATAAATCTTGCTCTGTCTTTAAATTTTCTACCAGTTAAGCCTGTCGTTTTTTGAGTTTTGAAATCTGTTAAGAAAGTCATTGAAAGCTTTTGCTCACCAGATGTTTTCTCACCAACGTCAAGGCTTTCTCTATTTTCTAATAAGTTTCTTTCTGAATCGTATTCAATCGTCACTTTCTTTGTATCATTTGCTAATTGTGTAGCAGAGATATCTGAATTAGTTAAAGCGTAAACTAAACTTGCAAATAAACGAGAGACCACATCTTCCGTGTATTTCATTTTTTCATAATAGTGGCGGAAGAAGTTTTTTACTTTTCCATCTTTAGTGATTTCAATCTGCTGAGTTTTTGAAGACTTTTGAGCACCTAATAAAAGGAAATTGTACTTATGTTTAGTTATCTGACTGATTCTTTTTTCTTCTGAAATAATATAAGGAGCAAGGATATCTAAATCACCTTCACGGTTTTTTAGAATTTGAGAAACTTCCATTGCTACCGGCGACTGGGCCTCAAGACCGATTAACTCCATCTGATTCATATTCAGGTAAACTTTATAGCTTGATTCAAGGCTGTAGCTAAAGTCGTAAGACAACAATGTCATCTTAAGGATATTTAAAAAGTCTGCCTGGATACCAAGACTAACTCCCGCTGTCGTAATGTTTGTTTTTTCAGAACTGATTTGAAGTCTTGAATCACCTAGAGAAACCACTTCCACACGGCTTAATCTTTCAAACTTTGCTAAGACTCCGGCCATTCCAGTCACACCAGTATAAAGAGGTGCTGAAACCACTCCTCCGGCCTTCACTGAAATAGAGTCTTCTTTAAAAACCATTTCATTAGGATCAAGTTTAGTGATGTTGGAATAAGTTAGAGCATTGAATGGAAGAAATAATTTTTCGAATTCAGTTGTAAGCCCTTCTTGATAAGAGTTCGCATAGTGAATCCAAGTGAATTTTCTTTTAAAGACAATACCTGCGAAGGCCGCAAGGTTTTGCTCAGACATATTGATAGCACCTGAATCGCGCAGACCACCTAAAACTTTGGAAGCATCGATATCAACTGAAAAAGTATCTGTAACAATCCAGCGTTTATTGTCAAAGAGATCAGGTGCCAGGTTACGGTCTACACTCACACCGAAATTGATAAAAGGCCTTTTATAAGAAAATCCAATGCTGTTTAATCCGCCCGTAACAGACAGGCCGTTACCAGTCAGAACGCCATCAGCTTCTTTTTTACCGATGGCCTCATAGACTTGCCCAAACTCGGTAGCTATTTGTTGGTAAAGGTCGGCCTCATTACCTACGCCCGTATTGTTCCCAGTTCCTGTTGCCTTAGCAAGACCTTGAGCTACCGTGAGGTAGTTAAAATCTGCGGCCCAGGAAAATGTAGTGAATGTTAATACTGATAACGTAGTGATGATTTTGATAAGCATAAAAGACTCCAAAGTGTACTACGTGACATTTTATAGAGTCATATCGGCGCTCCCTAGGGAATACGTGAGTTTTCTAATTACAGTTACTTAAGATTTTATTTACTTTTAAAAAAGCGCCAAGAATAATCCACACCTCTCGCAAACTTGAACATTTTAGGGCATGATTCTTTTATGCGAATTAAAATTTTTATTCTTTCAACCCTTCTTATTACTTTGATCAGTGGTGTTTTGTACTACAGAAGTCTTACCCAAATCTCTATGGGAAAGAATTCAATCAAGCTTGATATAGATGAACTAAGAACAATTGATCTACAAATTAGCAACACGGCCTTTTTTTTAAGACAGAATATAAATGCTGATCTTGCAGAACTACAGGCCGAAAAAATTCGTATCAAAGAACTTCAGGAACTTGTTACTGATATTAATAAAGGGACACCCGAATTAAAGACGTCGGTTGATAAAATCCGCGCCCACTTCCAAAAAACAGAAAAATCTCTCACTTCATTTGAAGAGGCCTTAACTGCAGTACGTACCAGCGTAAACTTAATGGTTCCGACTTATAGTGAAATGGAAAAAAAGAATATTAAGTTTGTTTTAGATAAACGCGATTTCTATCGTGAGTGTTTGCTTGATATTTATATGTTTATCGCCTTCTCTCACAAAGAAAATCAAAACCGCGTCTCGGAAGATATTAAAGTCTTAAGTCAGATTGTAAATTTTGCGACGACTCCGAATGTAGAAGTCCAAAAATATGCTCAGCAGATGGAAATCATCAGCATTAAGGTGAAGCAACTTGATTACATCTTATTAGACTTGAAAGAAGAGACGATCCAAAACGAAGTGAAAATCATCGCTAAGTACTATCAAGACAGCATGCAAGAACAAAGTAAGCAAAGTGAAAACTTGCTGACTTTTGTCGTAGTGGCCGTTGGGATTTATTTAATATTTATGATTTTTCTTCTAAGAAGAAAATAGTTCTCACTACTCTCTTTTAGCAAAAGCACCCACAACACTCTCATCGAAATAGTTAGAGCTCATTCCAGCATCTACTACCATTGCGCTCGCATTGATTCCGCTTGAAGCTGGGCTTAGTAAGAAGACTACTGAGTTGGCCACTTCCTGAGTTTCCAGGGCCTGGTGTCTCATTGTTAACTGTTCAGCGTATAGATAATTGTCGATGTAACCTGGGATTCCAGCTGATGCTGAAGTCTTTAGTGGACCTGAGCAAACGGCATTGAAGCGAACTTTTGTATCGCTTGCAAATGACTTTGCTAAGAATAAAACAGCTGCATCTAATGAAGCTTTAATTGGCCCCATGTAACCGTAGTTTGTCGCTTTCGTGCTTGAGATAGAAATTGTGACAACTGAAGCATCAGGCTGCATAACTTGTTTTAAAGAATTAGATAGAGCTACTAATGAAAAGCATGAAATGTTTGAAGCTTGAAGATAGTCTTCTAGTTTTGTTTCATGAAAAGGCTTAATCCCTTCTGAGTAATTAGCAAAAGCGATTGAATGAAGAAAACCATCTAGTTTTACATTTTCAGCTGCTAATTGATTCCCTAGTGCACTCACCGACTCTGTGTTTTCTACGTCTAAAATATAAATTTTCTTTTCTGGGAATAGCTTTGCTACTTTTTCTTTAATGTCTTCATTTTGAACAGTGAAGATTAAGTCAGCACCATTGTCCTGCAATGTTTTTGCAGAAAAGTAGGCCACTGATTTTTTATTAGCAACACCAGTGATAAGAAATGTTTTATTTTCTAGATTTAAAAAGCTCATAATAATCCTTTAAACGCTTGCTACGGCAAATTCAATAACTAAAACCGTTTTACCGTCTACCTTAGTGGTCCCTTTCATATAGTGAGCATTTGAAATAGATTCAGTTAACTGAACTTCCATTTCTAAAACATCGCCAGGGCGAACCATATTTTTGAATTTTGCATTCTGAACTCTAGTCACAACACCAAGGCCTCCACCAGCACGACCTGCCATTAAAGCAGCTCCTGATTGAAATAAAGCTTCTTGAAGCAATACTCCTGGCATGATTGGGTTACCTGGAAAATGTCCTTTGAAGAAGTCTTCCTGGCCTGTCACTTTAAGAGTTGTCTTGATTGAATTTTCTGTACGGTCTACCACTTTATCAACAAATAAAAATGGTGGGCGTTGTGGGATAAGGTCGAGAATATCTGGGAACATTATAGTCCTCCGGAAATTTCTAGACTTGCACCAGTAATATAACTTGCTTCTTTGCTCGCTAAAAATAAAACCGCAGCAGCGACTTCTTCTACACGTCCAAAGCGCTTCATAGGAACGTCTTTAGCGTATTCTTTTCTCTGCTCTTCCGGAAGATCAGCTAGAAGTTCTGTATCGATAAATCCCGGGCACACGTTATTCACAGTGATCCCGCGTTTTGCGACTTCTTTTGAAAGTGTTTTTGAAATAGCAATCTGACCTGCTTTTGAAGCAGCGTAGTTTGCTTGACCTGGTAAACCTAAACTTCCACCGATAGAAGACATGTTCACAATTCTTCCGTAACGGTTTTTCATAAACTGCAGGACTGCATGTTTACTCATTAAAAAAGTTCCCGTCAGGTTCGTTGCAATAACATCATTCCATTCAATCATGCTCATCATCGCTGTCACCTGGTCTCTTCTGATCCCAGAGTTGTTGATAAGAACTTCGATCTTAGGGAATTTTTCTTCAACCATTTTATAAAAATCAACCACGGCCGCTTCATCGCGAACGTCACATCTAAAAGTGTGGATGCGATCAGCATACTGTGAGTTTTCTTCTTTCATCTTCGCTGCTGCAGCGTCGTTTCCAGCATAAGTGGCAATAACAGTTGCGCCATTTTTTAGAAAGGCCTCGCTGATACCGCGTCCAATTCCTCTTGTTCCACCGGTAACGATGACTGTTTGATTGTTAAAATCCATAGTAGTTTCCCTCTTAAAATTGAGAGAATTTTAACTGAGACAAACTTGTTTGAGAAGTGTTTTTAAGAGTGCCGCGTATCAACATTTGATGATGGAGTATGATCACAATGGTGGAATAATACCTCTTGAAAGAGATCAAGGGATCACTGGTCAACTAATTCGTAAATTAAACGAATCTTTAGTTTCCTTTCACCTATGACACTCCTAGATTGAAAGAAGCACATAGAGTGAATTCTCAAGAAATTGGAGGATCTATGAAAATGTTAATCGCACTTTTTACAGTTTTAACTCTTAATATTTCTTACGCCGAACAAGGTGACCTGAGTTTAAGTTTTACTCCAACATCTTCAGAAAATAAATCCATACAGTCTATAGGCCTATACCTGGCCAATGAATGTTATGAAGATGTGTATGTTGTGACCCGTACCCGAACCTATAATGGAAACTGGGAGACCAGAGGCTATTTCAGAATTTCTCCTGGATATAGAATTTATGACACTACTATGAGTCGCAATTACTTTTATCTTCACGCAAGAACGTACGATGGACATATCCGTTGGGATGGGCCTTATAACATTGAGTTTAACGGATATAACTTGAAAGCGAGACTGATCGAACTCCCAGGAGGCGCTAGTGGAGATTGGACGATTAGGTTAATTTGTAATTAATTTAAAACTTAATGTAATAGTTGCCGGCCAGTTGTCGGTAACTATTACTTATCTGACACGGTCTCACCTAAATGTAACAAATCTTTAGTTTCCATATGCACTCACCTCTCCTAGATTTATAGAGGTATCTCTTAATAGATTTTGGAGGCATCATGAAATTTTTAATCGCACTCTTTTCTGTTCTGGCACTAAACGTAGCACAAGCTGAAGTGGGCAGAATTGAATCTTTTTTCTCACCTTCTCTTGATAAGGACCACGATAAAGTCGTGCACCTGTATCTACAAAACAACTGTAACCAGGAAATTTATGTAGCGACAAGAGGACAAAATCCAAACAGAGTTTGGGAATCAAAAGGCTATTATAGAATTTACCCGGGACAAGTAGTTTCTGGTGGCGACATGATCAATGACATTTATTATTTAAATGCATTTTCTGTCGACAGAAGAGTTCGCTGGGAAGGCCCACATCAATTTGAAATTCACGGCAAAACTGTACGTGCTGCTTTAGTTGAACTTCCAAAAGATTACGGTGGAAACTGGACGACAGTTTTATACTGTTACTAATTTCTCTAATTTTGATAAATAGTTGTCAACTTCGTGAGCTTGAATGACTCCGTAGTTGGCAGCTCCTAACCATCCCGACATGATAATTCCAACCGAGCCTGCATGAAATAATCCAGGCAGTTCTTTGTGCATATTCATTGAGACATCAAGGCCTTCAAACTTAGTTCCGAAGCTTGCTCCGCGAACATGGTTTGTATAGCGCTCAACTGTTAATGGAGTGGCAGCATCAACGTAATCAATCTTCTCGCGAATCCCTGGGACGATTTTTTCTAAACCTCTTAGAGCGCGCTCGATGAGGTATTGTTTTTGTTTTTCGTAGTCTTCTTCAGACAAACTCTTCCAGTCTTCGTATTTTGAGTTTGAAGATGAAACAACCGCGTATGAAGGTGCTAGATGAGGGCGCATTTCTGGATAGTATAAAGAGAAAGTCTGGCTTCCTACTTTTGGTGAAAGAATTAAATCAGTTGAGAAGTCTTTGTCTTCTGAAGTGAAGATCAGGTCTCCAATAAAAGGGATGCTCTCGCCTTTTTTAAGGCCCATGTAGACCTGACATGAAGATGTGTTAAGTCGAACCTCATCGGCCTTCTTAACGAACTCAGGAGAGAAGTTTTCAGCTCCTGCCATTTTAAATACTGTGCTCTTTAAGTTTGAATTTGAAACAACGGCCTTTGAATAAACTTTGTGACCTTTGATTTCAACACCGATAGCTTTTTTATCTTCAATTAAGATTTTAGAAACCATTGCTTGAAGTTGAATATCAACTCCATTTTTCAGCATCTCTTCTTTCATCAAACCAATCATCATGTCTGTTCCACCCTGGAAGATGTAGACACCTTTACTCATGAAGTTTGAAAAAACGATTCCGTAACTGATAGCAGGGTCTTCAAGGTTAGATCCATTTGCATACACGATGGGCTCTAATAAAAAGCGCGTGATGTCTGATCTGCCTGGGAAGTATTTTTCGAACAACTCTCCATTAGTCATCTTTGAGTTGTCGTAGAAGTTCATTGTGGCAAGGTCTTCAAAAAAGGCGTTAACCGTTTCTTCTTTTACACTAAATTTTTCAATGAGAACTTTAATGAAATCTGTTTTTGTGAAATCTGTTTCCACTTCAAATTGTGGATTGATATATCGGACAGATTTTAACTGGTGAATGCGATCAGCGATATCCTTCGTCCAGTACTTGCGACAAGTTTTAATCATCCCAACTGGAAAGCCGTGAAGAGAGACATCAAAAATATGCTCTCCGTCTTTTCTCTTAAACCAAGTGGCAAAACCACCAAGCTTATTGTGAGACTCTAATAAGAGTACAGAGCGGCCGTCTCTTGCCATTTTATTAGCGAGAGTCATACCCGCTAGGCCTGAACCAATGACGATTACATCGTAACTTTTTTCAATTTTATCTTTCGAAGAATACTGCATAAATTATTTTAGCGGCGAGATTTTAAAAACTGCCGATCCCCATTCCTGCTGATTGTCTTTTGCTCCAACTAATAAGCAATAGAAAACAATCTCTCCGTGATCGTTCATATCTACATCCCCGCCAAATCCAGGATAATTTGGATTCGAAAGAATTCTTCCCAGTCCTAGGTCAGTTTGAATTTCATCACCTTCACCGATGATGCGTTTTACACTGTTTGTGTCAGCGATATAGATTCCACGTTTTCCGTGAGAGTCTTTTGCTCTGAAGAGAACTTGTCCTTGGTCATTCACTTTTTGAGTGAAGACTTCGATCTCTGAAATGCCGTCAGCTTTTTCGCTGGCGATATTTTTTGAAACACCATCTTTGTATAAAATAATCACTTTAGTGTTGTCTTCAAGGTATGCAGAGAAAGCAACATGGTTATTTCTTGAAATACTTGATGAATTAAAAAATCCTTTAAATACAGAAGCTGGATCGCTGTCTTTGTCTTTTGCTACAATGATTGAATCGTATGACGACCCATTTGGTTTAATCAAAAGGATTTCATCCGGGTTTCTTTCATCCCACTCTCCAACTTCACCTAAACGTCTCTTAAACGTCATCGCTCCATTGTCATTCATTGCTGGCTTAAACAAGTATGAAGACTTTTGTCCGAAAGTATTTTTTCCTTCTGTGATGATTGTTTTTAGTGATCCATCATATTGGTAAAATGTACGAGCGTTGTCTTGATCAGTTCCGCGGAAATAAGCTTTCCCATTCGTTAAGACCTGAGCGTATGTGTAGTAAATAATATCGTCGTCTGTGGGTTTTAAGATTTGATCCACTTTCTCGCTATCAGCATTCAGTGTAAAAATTCCGTCAGTCACACCATCATCGTAAAGATTGAAAGCAAGTACACCGTTATCGTTTAAGCTTGGCTCTGTAACAAAACGATAGTCAGGTGCCGTGTAAACCACTTTCCCATTTTCGTCAGCGCCTCTTTTAATCCATAGACCCTGATTGTTTTGTCCATCGAAGGCCATCAGTTTAAAAGTGACGTCACCGCGGTTATTGATAACCGGTGAAGTGTTAGAAAGAAAACTCATTGGTGGAAGATTGTATCCGTCAGTGATGTTAGCGCGAGCTAAAATTTCTGGTGCTGAGTAATTTGGAATTGCAGCGATTGCAGAAGTCGTTAGTGTCGCTAATATTAGCGCTAGCGTTTTTTTCATGGTTCAAATCCTTTTTGTGTTTTCAAAAGAGACATCGCGATTTTTACACCATCTACGGCAGCGGAAGTAATTCCTCCTGCGTGACCTGCACCTTCACCACATGGGTAAAGATTCTGGTGGCTCGTCGATTCCATCGTCTCTTTGTTACGGGCGATCGTCACAGGTGCCGACGTCCGGGTTTCAGGAGCAATAAGAAGCGCTTTATCAGAAATAAAGCCTTTTAAGTTGTCATCAAATTTTACCAGAGCATTCTCTAAATGTTTAGTCACAAATGCAGGTAAAACAGATCTCATTTCAGTTTTCACAATCCCAGAGGGAGTTGAGGTTTTAATTCCTGTGCTATCAGGATTTAGTGAATGGTCCATGAACTCTTTTAGAGTCTGCGCCGGCAGTTCTCGCCCTGACGCACGCGCCATTGATGCTTGATAAGCTTTCTGCTCGATGCCGTGTTGGAAATCGAGTCCTGCTAAAAGTTTATTGCTATCAAAATCAATTCCTGCGCGCACACTTACAACAAGAGCAGCATTCGACCAACGAGAGTTACGTGCGTAGTTACTCATTCCGTTGACGACGATTCCAGCGGCCTCTGTTCCTGATGAAAGAACATATCCACCAGGGCACATACAAAAACTGTATGTTCCTTTTTTACTTCCTGGATCTTCGTAGCTCAGTCTATAGCGAGCGGCCCCAAGTTCCAGGCCTGCAAAGTTTCCGTATTGAATTGAATCGATCAACTCTCTTGGATGTTCAATACGAACTCCAACAGCGAAGTCTTTTTGTTTCATCTCTACACCCAGATCTTCCAGGTGGTGGTACATTTCACTTGCAGAATGTCCTGTCGCTAATACGACAGCATCCGAATAAAGTTTCTCTCCGTTGTTTAAAACAACGCCGATCACTTTTTTTCCTTCAGTGATGAGACTGTCTACGCGGGTGTTGTATCTTACAACACAGCCTTTCGAGATGAGGTACTCACTCATTTTATTAATCAGTGCTCTGATCTTATTTGAACCCAAATGTGGGTTAGAAATATACGCTGTTTCTTTTGGAGCACCGAAATCCACAAAGCGATTCATGACATACTGGACAAAAGGAGACTTAATTCGTGTGATAAGTTTTCCGTCTGAAAATAATCCAGCTCCACCTTCACCGTAACAAACATTGTTTTCTGTGTTGAATTCTCCGTAGCGCCAGAACTTTGCGATATGAAGCATTCTATTGTGAGCGCGGTCACCGCGTTCGATCACAATTGATGGCACTCCATAGTCAGCTAGTCTTAGAGCACAAAAGAGTCCGCCGGGGCCTGCCCCAATGATAATCGGAGGATTTTTAAATGAATCCAATTGAGGGAATGATTCGACAGCAGCTTCAAACTGCTCACCCTTCCCAAGAAGTTCAATGTTGTAAGTATAGCGAGGGACTTTTCCTCTTTGAGCACCACGAGCATCAAGGGCCTGATTCAAAATCCGGTAATCCTGCATATCAGGGTGGTGAGACTTTAAATAGTCTTCAACATCCTCATTGAAGTCGAGTGTAAATTGGATCTTTTTTGTCATGCGGTTGTCTCAATATTAAGTCTATAAAGTTTAATCAATTTATGACAAAATTAAAAGGTTTTAAGCGCAATTTCTCGAGGTAAAAATGACAGAATCACTTTCAGTTTCCATGATCATTATTGGGGATGAAATATTAAACGGAAGAACGACTGATTTAAACGGTACATGGCTGACGAAATATCTCTTTCAAAGAGGTCTGCAATTCAAGTCTATGCGCTTTATCAGAGACAATGTTGATGAAATTAATAACGCATTAACGGCCGCACTCAATGACAGCGACATCGTGATCACCAGTGGTGGAATTGGGCCGACTCTGGATGATAAAACGAAAAATACGCTGGCCAATTATTTTGGAAAAAAGATTGTTGAGAGCGGTGACGTCGCCAATATTGTCACAGAAAATTATGTTCGCTTCGGCAGAACATGGACTAAAGAAACCAATCACTACCACTTTTTCCCGGAAGATTTTGTAGCGACACCAAACCCCAAAGGACTTGCTCCGGGGATCACTTATTTTTCTCCTGAGAAAAAATTAGTGATGGCAGGGCCTGGTGTTCCGAGAGAGTTTACTGAAATTGTAGAGCAGGAATTTTTTCCACTTATAAAAAAATACTTCGCCGAGCGCTTTGAAGATAATTTCCAAACGGTCATCAGAACTCAAGGTGTGCCGGAAGAAAAAATCTTTTTTGAACTATGCCCTACTTTATGGAGTGACCTGGAAAAATTTGGAAAGGTCAGCTCACTTCCCCATACGATCGGAATTGATATTGTGATTAGTTATCATGGTGATGAAAAATCTCATCTAGTGACACAACAAAAGATTAAAGATCTTATTATGAGCACACCATTAAAAGACAATGTCTGGCAGTGGGGAAATGTCTCAGTTGCTGAATTAGTTTTAGATAAAGCAAAAAATAAAAAATGCACATTTGCTTTTGCAGAAAGCTGCACGGGTGGACTTGCCTCTTCGAAAATGACTGATCTTTCCGGATCGAGCGCCGTGTTTCACGGGGGAATTATCAGCTACGACAATTCTGTTAAAGAGAATGTTTTAAAAGTAAAATCACAAACTCTCAAAGATTTTGGTGCTGTTAGTATTGAGACAGCAACTGAGATGGCCATTGGTGTGCGTGACTTATTAAAAGTCGATTACGCTGTTTCTATTTCTGGAATAGCTGGGCCCACTGGCGGAACTCCAGAAAAACCAAAAGGCACAGTGGCCATTGGATTTGCTTCAAAAGATAAAAGTGGAGCTCACCTTTATTTATTTCCTGGAGACAGAATCAGATTGAAAGACCGCTTTTCAGATAAAGCGCTTTTAACACTGCTTGAATTGATGGATTAGATTATTTTGTCGCTAGAGACTGTGATGATTTCAAAGTCTCTAGTGCTTCTGTACGAATCACTGCTAAGTCTTCTTCTTTAACGCTGGCGATTGCTCTTTTAGCTTTGACCGCTTCAACTTCGTTCATGCGTCCACTATGCACCATTCTCTTGATCATCACTTCTGCCTGCATGCGCTCCAACTTAAGTGCGGCCAATTTCTGTTCAATAGAATGATCTTCTTCGTTCGCAAAAAGCGCCGATGAAAATAGAACAGCAATAAAAAGACCACTAAGTTTAAGCATGAGGTACGACTCCTTTGGGTTGGTACTTCACTGAGTATCGGGCCTTTTTTTAAAATCCTTGAGTATTTCACTCGGGCTTTGGTTTCGCAATGTGATCTCAACATGTTTGAAAGAGCACCTAAATATAGGCAGAAACTGTTTAAATAGACATTTGCCTGATTTTCGAGGCACAAAAACGCCTTCCTTAGTCTTTCCACAATCGTACAAGCCGGTGAAAACTGAGCGCATGGGGAAATAAAAACCTACCCCTCTCGTAGACCATTAAAATTAACAAAAGGTTATCCCTGGAAATCCGAATAGATTTAAGAACTTCGTGTATGGAATTGAATAAAAAATGAGAAGCATGCAAACACTATTTAAAAATTTTGGGAGAATTACATTTCTTGTAATTTCTCTTTCAGTATTTTTACAAAGTTGTATGCCGACAAATACCGGTAAAAAGAATTCATCAAAAGCAGCAAATGCGAGTACCGGTCAGACAAAGGTTCCTACTTTTACGAGTGGATCAAACTTCATTCAAAATGGTGCGACTGTCTATCAATCGACTGTAAGTTTAGATATGTCTTATTCGGACTCTCTTCAACTTCGCGGTAAAGATGTCGACGGCTACATCAGAGCTAACGGAACATCGACAGTTGTTTGTCTATCTTCGCGTTTTACTCAATCAACAGTTAATAAAATTATTTTACTGGCAGCGATTCCTCGCTCAGTTTATAACTTCACAACTCAGACCCTTGAGTACTATTACAACTTAACTCCGTCTGACAGTACGACCAACCAAAGTTTTTGCCAAAAGACTGGTTTAATCAACCAGCTTTATATCTACTACCCGACGCTAACTCCTAAATATAAAATGGCAGAGATTTGTCCTTCAGGGACTTGTACATCAAGTTCATATGCAAGTCAGTCGCTGGAGTTATACAACACAAGTGGTATCGCGCTTTCTCAAATTGCGACGAAACAACTTCTTTTTTCTGTAACCAATAATCCGGTTCCAACAACTCCTACTGGAGTGACATGTACTGAAACATCTCAATGTAAATCTCAAGGTTATGACTGCTGCAGTTCAGGCCAGTGTGTGAAAGACTTAGCAATCAAACCAGGCGTGAATACATCATCAAATGAATACGTTCAGGCATTGCAGGATATTTTAAATAATCCATCGAATATTTATTCTTACCCTCAATACTATTTTATTTGTTCTACTCCAGTTAACACTCCCACAAATCCAGCAGAACCTGTTGATCCGGTAAACGAAGCTGGTGTGCGAGTGAAGGATCTTGAAGATCTTTATAACTGTACGACAAAAATTGAAGGTGAATACGGGGTTTGTACTAAGACCTATAAAAACGCTGTTATCGGACAAACTTATTCAGCTGGTGCTGACGACAGAAGTTTCGCAAGTACATTCACTCACCTTACTGTTGATAAACCAACTTTAGTAAGTATCGAAAAAATTCTTTATGGTGAAGTTGTTGTTTACGACTACTCAGTAAAAACTGACGGTGAACTTTATAGAGATCCTTATGAAGATCTAATCACACCTCCTGTGCATATTGAAGGTTTACATAATGACGACCTGTCTTCAGGCGCGACTGTTAAAATGTTGTATAAACCGGCATCATCAGTGTCGCAAGATTTAGTCATTAAGTATAAAGTCGACGCGAGTTGCGTGAAGATTAATTCAACTCTGGCGAAATGTGAAAAGTATTATATTCAAGGTCAGGAAAATAGTGGTGACACTCAGGCAGCTCACCGCCGAGGACGTGTCACGGATCACTTCCCGACTTCAAATATTTTCAAACTTCCTTATTATGCCAATACATCAAAAGCGATTTCAGTCGAAGTTGATGGTCTACTACAAAAACAAGATATCGACTGGCAATTAGTTCAGGGAGCACAAAGCTCTGTTCAGTTTTTACCAGTGAATACATTAAAGATCTTTAAAGACCAAAAAGTTCGTATCTCTTACTTTGTTGACTTAAGCTTAAGTGCCAACAACGTCATGGCATCTAAAGACGAAGCATTGGCAAAAATTAAAACGATTTGCTCATGTCCAGATACAAGTTGTACTTTGACTCCTGTTAAAAATACATCTGACAAAATTGTTGATTATGCCTGCGTGTATCCAGATCCGGCACCAGTTGATCCTCCTATTTCACAGAAAATTTACCTGAGCTCTAAAACAGTTCCAGTAAGATTTTTTGATAGTCTTGGGACTTCTCAAAAAACAGTAAATGCAAACACTCTTCCTCAAGAAGGAAAAGCTTTCAAATACAGAAGTGACAATCTTCTTAACCCAAGTAACGTGACGGACATTACAAACTTAGCAAGTACAGAAGACACTTACACAGGTTTCAATGAAATTTACGGAACTCTTTCATATACAAACGGCTCAGCAAAACCAGCTTATGAAGTCGCAGTAAAAAATGGAAACACTTACGATATCTTCGTAGACCGTGGTTCTTTTTCAAACTGTATTCAGTGTGGAAATGATTACTACTCACAATTAAATAAACTCTTCCCACTAACACAATTTGGTAGTGGTGTGGAACCTCTACTTGGACAAACGAACCGCTCAATGTCGAATGGTGTAAGATCAGATGACATGAAATTTGGACGCGCTTGTGTGGTTCCTGCGACAATGCTTCCATGGACTCACGGGACTGAATCATCTGGTCAAACTCAAAGATTAAATCGTATGCGTGCTCAGCACTTCTTATACGCTAACGGATATCAGTATGACTGGTATGGATTTGATTATGGATCTGTTATCGGATCTTTCGATGGTGTGAAATGGTTCTCAATCGGAACAAACCGTCGTATCCAGGCAAAGAGTTCAAAATTATTCGTGGCCGTTAACGGTGCTATGGGTGACCTGACTCTTGAATCAACTTTTGAAGTAACTGTGAACGATGGATCTCTTAACCCTCTTGCTTCAAACATGAACACATCTGATTACAAATCAGACGGAGCTCAATGTCAGCAGTTCCATCAGTGTTCGACAGATAATGACTGTGCCACAACTCTTGGTTGGGAATACTCTTGTGCTGCTGTCAATGAAATCACAACATCGTGGCCGAAGTTTGATACTAATGGAAAAGAAATTCCGGAAACAAGTAACGACAACAATAATTTTGCAAGTATTCTTGGGGTGACAAATCCAGGTAAACGTTGTGTGTACCGTGGACGTGGGGCACTTTGTACTCCTAGTTACGGAAATGTTAACGTTAACTCTACTTTCAATCAGTCAACAAGTCAGGCAATGCACACTTGTTCTGATAACAGTTATTGCCAGACGATTTCAACAAATGGTGTGTCATCAGCTAACTTCAATAATAGAATTGTTCGCTTTGGGAAAGTTCGTACAGATAGTACAGTCGATACTTTTGGTCTTGCTGCTTTAATACCTGGAAGACCAATGGCGTGGAATGGAGTGGAAACTCCTCGTCCAGAAACACTTAAAAACTTAAATACCAACAGAGCACTTGCAATGTGTGTTCCTGGTCGCGATGTTGAACAGACTTCTTTCTTAAAACAAAATACGGCCATCCCTACAACAGCAGACACTAAAGGTGACAAAGTGTTGGGTATCGGGATGACTCAAAAATTAAATACTCCACTTAAGTCTTTAGTGTACTTAAACTCTTGTTCGATTATGGATTCGTCGAAAAACTTATATCACAATACGACACCTGATCCATCGGCAGACTTCTCGCTCTATCCATTGCTGAAATACGATGCGGGTTCACAAGCGGTTTCAACGAACGCCCTTAATATTTTCAATTCAATTTTCAATACGAAAGGAATCACATTTGGTTTATTAAAAACCAAGAGTGCATTACTAACGGCCGTTTCATTTACAGAAAGCAGTTGTATGCGAGCTCCTGCGGCATCATGTTTTACAGATATGGACTGTGCTCCTTCGAAAACAATTTCTGATAAATTAAAATCAATCAGCGCTGACGACACAACTGTCACGGCCATCTTGAATAAATATGAAGTGAAGTTCTGGCAGGAAGAACTAATTTGTTCTCAGGCCATTGCTAAGACAAGTACATCATATGATCCAAAAAATAACCGTTGCTGCCGCGATGTCGGTGGAACGATTTCACTTCCATCTTCAAATCAGACCAATGGTCTGGATATGACGAAAGTTCCTGGTATTGATTACACTATCAGTACACCTACTCGTTACACTCGTGCTGCTACAATGTATAAAGAAACGAATACTGATCCTACGACTTACCCTGAACTAAGAGTTGCGATTACTGATCAGTGTACAGCGACACCGGGAGTTCCTGGTGCAACAACTTGTCAGGATTCAACAAAATTAAATAATCAGTGGCGCACATTCTCGGGCTTCGCTGATAAAACAAGTTGCTCTGGTGACTGGATCCGTTCATTCGCAACAGGAACGCATAAGTGGGAAGTTGGTCGTTTCCAAACTTTCACTCCGACAACTTTCCAATGTATGAACTGGTACGCTGGTACTGGTGGTTATACTTGTGCTGGTTATCAGGCGGACGATCCTAGTTGTCCAATTGCTCAAACTCCTCCGACAACATCGAAAGGGAAAGAAGTCTTAAATTATCTTGCCCGTCTTGAGTTGATGGGGATTCCTCAAATTGCTCTTGAGTCTGATGATTATTATTCTGGAACAGCAGAAAATGGATTATCTTGTAAGTCATACCCAGGTAACAGAGCTGCAGGATACCCTACGAATCCGGCCGCACCAACGGCGACTTACCTGCCACCTACGCAAATGTTTGCTGTCGGGGCCCAAAAAGAATATATGGATGCAATAGGGAATACTTACTTCTCAGCTGCTGATACGACAAACTTTAAGTCTTACAAACAAGTTTTCAAAGCTGATGAAGTTGTAAGTTGTCTTCCAGCAGGAACTCAGATGACAACTGGTGCAGACCCAGCTAAGTGCTGTACAGGTATGATCAATGCAACGACATTAAAATGTCAGCTGCCGGATTATATCGACGTGAGTATTTACACTAACAGATATGTTTCTTCTGAAGCTAAGAAGTTGAGTCTCTCTTTATTCGATCAGTACGGGTATATTAAAGACGCTGCTTACGCTGCTAAACTTGCTTGTGAGCAGTCAATGTGTGCTTCGGGGACTCTGGCCTACGGGATCCTTATTTCAAGATTAAAAACTCCTGGTCAGACAGAGATAGACGCTAAGTACTACCGCTTCCTTGAAGGAAACGCGGCCGATAACATCAACGGTCTACTGGATCTTTACAATAAAGGTTTAAAACTCAACAACCACGTTTACTGTGTCCCTCAGGCCCTGGCGTCAAGCTCTACTGCAAGCGATGATTTAACAATTATTAGCTGCGGGAATTAATTGTCAAACACAAGAAGTGCTTTCATAATAGATTCATTACAATTGAATCTATAGTGAGAAATATTCATGGAAGCACTGATTGTCGCAGCGATTTTAGGACTTGTGGAAGGATTAACAGAATTCATTCCCGTATCCTCTACCGGCCACCTTATTATTGTCAGCGAATGGCTTCATCTTGATCACGCCAAAAGCGATTCATTCAACATCATCATTCAACTAGGTGCCATCCTTGCTGTCGTTTATCTTTACCGTGAAAGATTCTACGAATTTTTCAATTGGCAAAAAATTAAAGAACTAAAAACTCTGGCGACTCAAAAAACGACAAACAGACTTAACCTGATTCACATCGCGATTGCCATCATTCCAGTTTTGGCCATTGGATTTGTCACAAGAAAATTTATTAAGGCCCACCTCTTCAATACAGACGTGGTTATTTTCTCACTTATTTTTGTAGGTGTGATCATGATCGTAGTTGAAAAATTTAAACCGAAAGCGACCATTAAAAGTTTGGATGAAATCACTTACCTGGATGCTCTGATTATTGGCCTTGGGCAGTGTTTTGCCTTAATCCCAGGGGTCTCTCGCTCTGGAGCGACGATGATTACGGGGATGCTTAGAAAAGTAGATGTTAAAACATCGGCCGATTTTTCATTCTTAATTTCAGTGCCGGTTATCTCGGCGGCAACGATCTATGAATTCTTAAAAGTCTACTCACAGTTTTCAAGTTCTGACCTCCTTCAACTCCTGGTTGGATTCGTGGTCTCATTCCTGATTGCAATAGTCGGAATAAAAGGCTTCCTGGTGGTTTTAAAACGTCTTAGTATTACTCCCTTTGCGATCTACAGGATCGTTTTCGGGATCGTTTATTACCTGTTTATGAAGTAAAAAACTGCCCCAAAAATTTGTCACCTACAGGGACGGAGCTGTCACTCAATCTTATTGAGTTAGCTCCTCCTAACCTCTCAAAAACAATACACTTCCAATGAAACTTCCGAATCTTTACCTCTGTAGCAGGCAAAAAGAGGATGATTAGAACTGTCAGGCATTAAAATAGGCTTAAGTATCAGAGTTTTTTGAAAACTACCGATCAGATTAAAGAATGATCCTTAAGCTTTAGGAATGACTGTTTATGAGAAAACTAAAACATTTAATAAAAGTATTTGCAGTTCACACTTTGATTTTATCATTGGTGCAAACTTCATTTATTTTTACGACAGCACAAGCTGCTGACGTCACAGGAAAAGATATTCTAAGCGTGGCCAACATTGCGCTTGGAACATACGGAGCTTTCCTTGGTCAAAAACAACAAATGATTCAACAGCAAATTATGGCGCAAAAAAACGCTGCACTTATGCAAAAATTAAGTCCAAGCTGTAAAAATGCTGATGGTACTTACTGCTATCAAGCTGCTGGAAAATATTTTCCAGAGTGCCCTCTTCCAGCAACGATGGCCACAATGCCACAAAACGTTTGTTCGGAAACAGTTCCCGATCCTGCGCAATCAGCAATGCAAATTTCAAGCATGATCACTTACGAGTCTATCGCTAAGGGATGGGTTAATTACTACGACCAGATGTCGAATGAAGCAACAAATGCAACTTATCCATCTGGACTAAAATGTCTTACTGATAAAACTAAAAAAATCGATTCAGAAATCATCGAGATGATCAACAACCTGACTCGCCTTCAGGATCAGTTAAACAAAGACAAAGAAACATTCAAGGCCAACAACAAAAAACTTCTTGAGCAACTATCACAAACGAATGACGAGTTGATGGGTGCTTCAAAAAATAATCTTGATATCAAGACAACTGCTTTTGCAAAATACTTCTCTTCAAGCTGTCAGTCAGTTATTGGTGAAGAAGGTCTGGCGAAAGGATCTCAAGTAGGTCTACTTCAGATTCAGCAGTCTATTGCTCCTGCAAATAAAAGAGCTGCAGACTATAATCAAAACCGCACGGCCATTGAAGCTGAATTAAGATCTGATATCACAAATATTCAGAACTCTATCGCTGCTTCAGGTCTTCAGGATTATTTCGATGGAAAAAGCACTGAGACTTCAAAATTCCAGTCACTGCGTGCAGCGACTGTGAAACAAGCACAGGAATTTAAACTGGCCAAAGATAGAATCGCAAATGAACTTTCTAAAATTGGATATCAACTTCCAACGATGGATAAGAACTTCTCAGTTGATTTTGGGGATTTCTTAGCAGAGTCAAAAGATTTCTTTAGAAAAACATATATCAACAACTGTGTAACTGGTGCAGATAAATCTGGGATAGCAATCTCTACAGATCAAATCTTAAATAACCTTCAACAAAGAAGTACAGGAAGTGCTGGTACAGCTCGTGATAAATATAAAGCTGCTCTTGCAAATATTTTAAACAGCGACGCTTTCATTGAAGACAAACTGACTCAAATCAGAGCGCTTGAAGAAACTTATAAAGATATCTCTATTACTTATCAAAACAGTGATGGACAAAAAGTTATCGAAACTCCTTATGATCTTTATGTTAAAACACTTGATAAATGTGAAAAGAAATACGTTCAAGATAATTCTAATACTGCAACTGGATCAAACGGTGTTTCTCAACAGAAAAAAGTTGACCGTGGACAAGCTTTATTAAGAGAATTAAAAGCTCTTCATGACAACTACGCTTCTAACCTTGGAACAAAAGTTCTTGAGCAGGTTTTAAGCTGTAACGGTGAAGCTAAAAAATCAGGTTCAACTTGTGGAACTCCAGAATCATTTGATCACACTGCTCCTTCATTTTGTATGAACCATGCTAGTCAGTGTGCTAACGAAGTTAACGGCTGTTATGCAGAAGCAACAAATCAGGTTGAAACAAGAAAAGCAAAAATGAATGCTCTTGCTAAAACTTTTAATGCTAACGCTGAAACAATGGTTAACCGCTCTAACCAACTTTACAATGCTCAAAAAGCAAACGTCATGGAAATGGTAAAACTTATTCAGGGACGTTTCCCTGGAACAAACTTCACAATTCCTGAAAACATGTTCATCTCGATGCCGGAACTTAAGAAAGACACTTACGGTGTAGACCTGGCAGCAGATGGAAGCATGGCCTTTATGGATGATCTTCCAAAGAAGATCGATTCACTTAAAAAAATATTTAAAGATCAGCAGGCAAAAGTTGATGCTGAAATTGAGGACTATATCGGTAAGCAAAAAGCAGCAATGTCTTCTCAAAAAGAACGTTGGGGACAACTTGCGAGCGAGTGTAAAGCGCAAATTTCAAGTGTCACAAAAGACCTTGCAAAATACAACAGCGAAGGACAAAAGAAACAAGCTGAGCAAGATGCTAAAACAGGAATGTTCTGTAAGAAATATACTGACATGGCAGAAAACCCATTGGGAGCTTGTAATGGTGCGGATAAGTTAGCTGAAGATGCTGACCAGATTTCTGCTCGTCTTACTAACGATGCTCTTAAGTACACTGGGAAATTTAGAAATGTTTGTAATATGTACAACAATGACTCTAAAGACGCTATTCCCGACTATTGCTTAGATGAAGAGGCCTACGCCAAGTTAAGCATACAAAAGAAAAATCTTTGTAAAGCTCAGGAAGCAGCAGAAACAAAAAGAATTAATGCTTCTTTAGGAACAGATACAAAAAAGAGCAGAAGATCAAAAATTTCTTTTGATTCTCTATGCAAAGGACAAAGTGGATTAAAGAGCGATAAAGATTTTATTGCTGCTGCTGCTGAAAAAATGTCAGCAGAAGATAAAGAATTACTAAAAGATGCTAAGTCTCTAAAAGATGTTATGTCAAAAATTGATGACCTTGATGATTCTACAGCTGATTTTTTTGATGGTATCGCCTCTTATAAAACAGATAAAGATGATAACAAGTCTGTTTGTAGTCAGATGGAATCAATCGCTAAGTTTGACATGGGTGATTACCCTACTGAAACTAGCAAATTAAAAGATTATGGAAATGAAAACAAAAAGAAATACGAAGATGAGATAACTGCAAAAGAAGCAGAGAAAGTAAAATTACTTACTGCTGACCCTAAAGCGGATACGACTGCTATCACAAAGCAGATCGCAGACATTAAAGGGAAGAAAGATGACAACTATGCAAACACTGAAAAAGCACGAAAAAAGATCGAGCTTAACAACGTCTTCGCTTCTTTAACGCCGCCTACTCCGACAAAAGAAGAAGCAAAAGTTACTGAACTAAGCCGTCTGGGACAACAGGTTGATGGAACTTGTGATGCTCAGGCAAGCAATACAAATACAGGAAAAAACTTCGGGGCCTCTCTGCTTCAGAGTTTCGATGCAGCGATATTGGGAACTGCTAAATAAGTTGAAAAACTAGTTGTACGTAAGTTGGGATACGATGGGGAATAAAAACAGAGTTCTAAATTCAGTGATCCAAAAATCTTTAACATTAGCAATAGTGTCTGGGATTCTTGCGTCTTGTGTGCCGAATGCCGGCAGCAACGTCCGCGGACGTGCCAGTGCAAACGCCACGACAGGTTCATCAAACGTTGCAGTCACTCAAGGAAGGGTTTTAAAAGACAACCCTATCATCCTTTCAGGAAATGCTTCCCTAGCGATTACGGCCGATCTTAATAAATATTTAGGGACTGCTGTTACAATTACCAGCAATTCATTTTTACAATCTAATTCGAACTGTTCAGGATTAACTTATTGCTTTGAAGTTTTAGACACGAGAGAAGCTGTTTCTCCCCTTCAAACAACTGATGGAAAATGGGCCTTTAAAACAGGAACAGCTGAATTCCTGCAAGTTAATACTTTTTATCACATGAATAAACTCTTCGATCAGTTCTTTACGAACCTTGGAATGAGTCTGGCCGGTGCTTATGATTCATTAGGCGCCCCTGTCTACGATACTGCAATTCCATCTGGGCTTAGAGAAACTGACGGAACATTTAAATTGAACTCACAAATGCTTCTGGCATTTTCAAACTGCGATGTCACTAACAACGCTTATTACGACCAGGCCACTGAGTCTTTATGCTTTGGACACACAGGAGCAAACAAAGAACTTCACTGGGCCCATGATAGTACAATTATCTATCATGAAACTGGTCACTTCATGCAAAGACTTCAACTCAACATGAGAAACACTGCCTCTTTAACAAAAGTGCAGATGAGTAATAACCTTTACAACGAAGCTGGTGCTATCGGTGAAGGTCTATCAGACTTTTTTAGTTACTACGTAAACGGAAGAACTCACTGGGGTGAATGGGCCGCAGGAAATCTTCGTGGCTCAAGACCAATGAGTGAAGCAGACGCTCTTCATGCTCCAGGACTTGCTGCTGATGAAGATTCACGTTTAAGTTATCCGCAGTACATTACCTACGATCCAAACTATCCACTTGAACCGGTTGAAGATATCCACATGTCAGGGATGATTATCTCTCACTACCTGGTAGCTTTAACTCAGGATCTTGAATCAAAATGTTCGATCTCAAATGCTGTGGCCCGCGAATATGTCATGTACATTTTAAATGAAACAATGGCAGAGCTTGGTGACCTTACATCAAAGGGAACTGAGAATGGTGCCGTTACTAAAGTGAACATGAACGCTCTGAATTCATCTTTATGGTTTAATACTATCAACTCTATTACTTATAGATCTTTCACACAGACAATTGCTAAAAACTTACTCAACACAATCGGAAATGCCGGACTAAATCGTTGTAACGGAAGTTATTATACGAGAGATAATATCGAGTCTCTATTAGACAGCTATGGGCTTCTATTATTTAAAACATACAATCAACACAGAAACCTGACGAATGGAACGACTAAGGTCAACACTCAGGTGACAACATCAAACAGAAAAAAATCAGTGTTGATTTCAAAAAGTAATTTAATTCTCGATCCAACAACAGGAGCAAGCTCTGCTTACGTTATCGACAACAGAGCACAAATCGCTGCAGGGATCACTCAACTTCAAACGTCTGGAATCATCGGAACACTTTCGACTCAAACTCCAAGTGATCTAGGATTTAATAACAACAACAGTAAAGTGAGCCCTGGTGAAGTTGTTGCCATCGCTCTTAACCTTTATAACAATTCAAACTCAACAATGGGTGGAATTGAAATTTTAGCTAATGACTGGGACCATGCAACTTCAACGACACTAGTAGGTGGTGTTCCCCTAGGTCGTCCGTGTAAGTTTGATACTTTTGGACTTTCAACTGATACATGGCCGCTTGACTCAGAGGGTGGATCATCCGTACAAGGTTGTGACGCTATCGGTGCAGCTCCATGGACAGCGGTTGCAACTCCAGGTGACTTTGCACCAGTATGTTTCGTTCAGTACAACGATTCAACGGCAACGAAGTGGATTTCTCAACGTGAGTTCAAACAAAAAGTTGCGATTGATAGCAACTCTTGTCTGGATAAAACAAACGATAAAGACTGCTTCATCAGAGCAATCAAAGGTGCAGACAAAGCACAGTACTCAAAAATTAATCCTAAATCGACATGGGGACAAACCATGGCCGATCCAACGACTGGTAAAGCATACAGTCTGGATTGGGGGAACGTTCTTTTATTTGAAGTTTCAAAAAGTATTCCTCCAGGAACAGTCGTAGATTGCCGAATGAGAGTGCGCTTCACGAATTGTGAAGACTGCTTCCATGACAGCGCTAACAACAACAACGACTTTAAAGATGTGGAATATAACGGCCCTAAGCCGTATAAAATTATTCACCTTCAAATACCTATTACAGACTAAGAGAGTAAATGAAAAAAACGGTTCTCTTTATTTTATCAATGACAGTTGCTTTTGGTATAACGTTTTATATCAAGAAAGAGCAGTCTAAAAATATGGTGCTGATGAAAACTCAGTGGAAGACCTTCGTCAAAAATCCGGATGCTGTCGTCGACTCTCATAAAACAACACCTGAAGAATTTAAGGCCGCCAAAATTCCAGAGCCAGCAGTTGCTCCTAAGGCCAATCGTGCTATCGCCAGCGTAAATCCTTACAAAGGTTTTATGGTGAGAAATAATCGCATTCTTACTGGAGACGTTAGTCAAAAGTACGAAGATGAAAATACTGAATTGCAAATGGTGAACACGATCAATCCTGAATGGAAAGATGTCATGGGTAATGACCTGATGAGATTTCAGCCTGCCGATACAAAATTGATGGTGAAAGAAGAAGTTCCGGTTATAAAAATTATCGAAGGACAAGGCCGCTACCTTGAACAAGTAACTGTGACTTATCTGCAAAAAGATGGGAACAGAAGTAGCTTTAAAGCATTAGTTGATTCTGAAACAGGTTCAGTTGTTGAGACATGGGATCGCACAGTTCAGGAGCATATCAGAAAACCGAGAGGAGGATTGTTCCTCCCCCCGATCAATGAAAGTGGAATTGTTACAAAGTAAGCGGTAAGCTGATTCCGATAACAAACTCTTTGTTTGAAACATCGGTACTGCTTTTTGTTCCGCTAGCTACTTTAAGCTCATCTAAATTAATCATACGATACATTAAGTTCACGCTTAAGAATGGAAGAGCAGTAAATCCGACTCCAAGCTCAGTCGTGTTCCCTGTCAGCTCAAAATTAGATGTTGTACTTTTAGTTGTGTTAGAAAAGTAATAAGCTGCCCACGCGCGAATAAAAATTGGGAAGTTGTATCCAACGAATACACCCCATTCATTTCTTTCCATGTCGTTTGCGACTTTTGCACCGGCAACAACAAAATCCTGATCGTAAGTTGAGCGAGTGAAATCTAAACCAGTCATAAAACCTAATTGCTGGTATCCAACGCGCATACCAAGTTGACTACCATTGTAGCTCTCACCGTCGCCAGATGACCCTAAATTGAAGCCTAAATGCGGCTCTAATAATAAGGCAGCAGATGCTGTATTTACCGTTAAGAAAAGACCTAATATAAGTCCCGTGATGTTAAGTTTTTTATACGCCTTCATAGATCCTCCTTGATTTTAGACTTGAACAGTACTAATTAACTTTATTATCCTCGCCATCTTTAAAAAGGGAAGTCAAAAATAATGAAAACGTTGTTATCACTCACTGTTATGCTTTGTTCGTTATCTGCTCACGCAGTTTATTTTGACGTCATCGGCCCATGCTCTAAGAAACCGCTCTACGCTGGTGTATTCATCACTGATACAAGTGACAGCGCCGGTAAAATCAGTATCGATATTTTTGAAGCGAACAAGATTCCTTACATTGGATCAGCTGATGGCATCGCGATGATAGCAAACTCTCCTATTGGCCTCGATGCCATGGAAGTTCTTTCTGATACAAAAATGCGCGCCCACGGCTGGTGTTTTTCTGTAAATGGCGTAGTTCCGGATGCTCTAGCGAGTAAAACTTATTTAGCGTCTCAAGACGACTACATCAGCTGGTTTTACGCTTATTCGACGTATGATCGCGGGGTTTGGAGCGATTACTGCACGCCTACTTACAAAATTAAACCTCAAGAATTTTGTAAATAGCCCTCAATATCCGAGTATAATCATCCGATAAGAATATATTATCGGAGTAGCCATAAAAACATACACGCCCTATATATTCGTCTTCATGGCCATCAGTCTCTTCGGACTGTGGTCTAGCAAGAATTTACAAGCAGTCAAAGTGCCTGAGCGCTCGATTGCCAGTGATTGCCAGGGCATGGTGAGTGAAATTATTAGTCCTCTTGCTCAGGAAGAAAGAATTCTTCGCGCCATCGCGGCCAATGCTCACACTGAAAAACTCTTCAAATTAAAAAATACAATCTGGAACAAAGTCATGGGCCCTCATGACTTCGAAAATTTCAATGACCAGGAATACTTCCGCTGGATGGAAATTTATAAAGACGGAAATGATGAATTCTCCAACATCAATCCGGTAAGTATCGAACAGAAAATGGCACTGATTGAAGTCATCAATATGCGCCTGATTCAAACGAAACTTTACAATGAAAAAGGTCTGACTGATGAAGCACAAAAACTTAGTCTTTTTAAATTAAGAAAACTGCAGTCACACTTTAAGTACATGAACTTAACTTCGAAGTTAACCCGCAACGACCTGAATGGTTTTGCTGCTGATTTAATGATTATCTTAAAAGGCCCACCTGTTACCTTGATGGATTATTTTACAAAAAATAAAACGGCACGTATGAACGCCAGAGTTATGCGCATGGTTCAGGAAGATGTTTTACTGATGGGATTAAAAGGAATGGTTGAGCGCATTCCTGAAAAAGATTCTTATACGAGACTAGAGCGTGGAAGATATACCGTAAAACGTTTCTTCCAGCATAAAATCTGGAAATACCTTGCGGTTCCTTACGATCTTCCGTGGTTTGAGCGAGTGAATATCCCGGATGAGCTTTTAGAAAAAATCATGGTGGATGGCCTAGAGGCCCATGACCAGGAATTAATCGAGTACTTAAAAAAGCAAAATATGATTGATCATTATGAGCGCTTTAGAAGAGTTTATAAGCCAATCGCTTTTTCAATCGGCTTCTACTTCTATTTTGATAAATACAACTCAGAAGAAAACCCTAAGACGGCGGAGTCTCAGGAAGAAGAAAAAGCTAAGTTCATTCAGTTCTTTAAAGACATCTCAGATAAAGTTCTTGATGTGACAACAACTGAAGAAAAATCTGAAATGGATTTAAAAGAAGAGCAACTAGAGCGCATGCTTCACGCTTATAAAGCTAAATATAAGGAAGAACCTTCACAAAAGGTTATTGAAGAAATGCGCTCAAAAATCTTTCAGTAGAATTAACCTTTATACTGGTAGTACTCATCCAACGATTCAGGATTAGCAAGGGCATCGACATTTGTTACGGGCTTCCCTGAGAGAATTCTCGTAATCGCCAACTCCACTTTTTTCCCTGATCTCGTATAAGGAATATCTTTCACCACGATAATTTCACGGGGAACGTGTCTTGGTGTCGTATTTTTCTTAATAAGGTCTTTGATTTGTTTTTTGCGATCCAGAGTCATCTCTTCTTTGTCTTTTAATTTCACAAACAAGATAACATCCACGTCGCCATCTGTCGGGCGTCCCACACAGATAGAGTCCAGGATATAGTTTAATCCTTCTGTCTGACGGTAAATTTCAGCAGTCCCAATTCTCACACCACCTGGATTTAAAGTCGCATCAGAGCGGCCATAAACGATCACTCCGCCATGCTCAGTGACTTTTACAAAGTCTCCATGAGTCCACACACCGGGGATCTGATTGAAGTAAGCAGCGTTGATTTTTTCTTTACTCTCATCGTTTAAGAAATAGATTGGTCTGCTTGGGAAAGTCTGAGCACATACGAGCTCCCCTTCAACTCCAACAACACCTTTAGCATTTTCATCAAAGGCCTGAACATCTAGACCCAAACCACGGCACTGAATTTCTCCCTTATAAACAGGAAGAATCGGGCAAGCGAGCATAAAACAAGAAACGATATCTGTTCCACCTGAAATACTTCCAAGGAGAACATCTTTTTTAATGTGGTTATAAACGAAATCAAACTGCTCAGGAAGAAGTGGCGATCCTGTGGATAAAATCGTCTCCAGTGTCGGATATTTTGTAAATCTCGCACCGGTGTCTTCAAGCGCTTTTAAGAATTTTGGAGAGGTTCCAAAAATATTAATTCCAACGCGCTCAATCATATTGAAGAAGTATTCAGGAGAAGGCTCTGCAGGAGACCCTTCATATAAAACGACAGTAGAGCCAAAATACAGTCCGGCCACAAGCCAGTTCCACATCATCCAACCACAAGTCGTAAAAAAGAAAGTCGTCTTATGCTGTTTTAAATCACAGTGAAGACCGTGCTCTTTAATCAGCTGAACAAGTGTTCCACCTTGAGAGTGAACAATACACTTTGGTTTCCCCGTCGTTCCCGACGAGTACATAATATAAACGGGGTGAGCAAAAGGAACTTTGGTAAATTCAATCTGGTCATCAGTCTGGTGTTCTTGAATGATTGTTTTGTAATCGACGGCCTTCGCAAATTTTGAAATGTCATAACCCTTTCCAAGGAAATCCACCAAGATGATTTTTTCCAGAGAAGGAATACGTTTTTCAATTTCTAATAATTTTTCTGTCAGGTCAAAATGCTTTTTCCCGTATTCATAACTAACAGCTGCAACGAGAATTTTAGGTTTTGATTGTCCGAAGCGGTCTAAAACCCCTTCAATACCAAAATCACAACTAGTCGAAGTGAAAACTCCACCAAATGAAGTTGTCGCCAACATCGAAACCACTGTCTCAGGGATGTTAGGCATATAGGCCGCAAGAACGTCCCCTTCAGACATATTTTTTTTCAAATAGGCCTGAAGAGATTTAACTTCTGTACGTAAATTTTTGTAAGTGACTTTTTTCGACATTCCCGATTCATGTTGAAAATTAAGAGCGACGTCACCATCTTTCCCATTTTTCAATAAATTCTCGGCAAAGTTCAACTCAACATTTGAAAACCAAGTGTAGTTCTCAAACCCTTCTTCTAGTAAAACCGGATCCAGACTTCCTCTGTAGTTTACGCCGAAATAATTAATCAGCGATTTCCAGAATAAATCTTTATGAGTAATCGAGAATTGATGAAGCTCTTGATAGCTTTCCATCGACAGTTTGTGTTCACGGTTCATCGCCTGCATAAAAGCAGTCATTTCTGAATATTTAATTCTATCCGCTGATGGTGTCCACAAACTTGTATTCATAATTACAATACCGACTTTAGAGCTGCTGCTGAAGCTTCTTCAACTTTAGCGTGAAGTGAATTTCCGTGAGCGTCCATTGTTACTACAACTGGAAACTCAGTAACTGATAATTCCCAGATCGCTTCAGGAGATCCAAGATCTAACCAGTGAACTGCATCTACAGAGTCGATTTTCTCAGCTAAAACCTGAGCAGCTCCACCGATAGCATGGAAATAAACACATCCGTATTCCTTGCAACCAGCAAGAGTTTTAGGGCCCATTCCACCTTTACCGATAACTCCCACGATTCCGTAATCTTTCATTACGTCAGCCTGGTATGGTTCCTCGCGGATTGATGTTGTGGGTCCTGCTGCTGTTACATGGTATGTACCGTCTTTATCCTGAAGGATAACCGGACCGCAGTGATAAATAATTTGATTGCTAAGATCCACAGGTGGCTTAACACCATCGTGAAGTCTTTTATGAACGGCATCTCTTCCGGTAAAAAGTTTACCAGTGATAAGAACCATGTCTCCTACTTTTAATTCGCGAACTGCTTCATGAGAAAACGGGTAGCTTAATTTTTTCATATAAACCTCTTAGTACAACCATTTCTTAATTTTGTTATTTGTTCCAATCTCAATTCCTTGTCTTCTATACGCCCAACACATGTACGAGATAGAAACAAAGAAAGATGCCGGAAGACGATTAAGTGCTCCGATCTTGCATCCTAGTAGAGTTGTTTTTCCACCGAAGCCCATAGGCCCGATTCCAAGTTTATTTGAAGTCGACACGATTTCAGTTTCCAGTTCAGCAAGAGATGGAATTGAATTTGTATCATCCACTCTTCTTAAAAGTTGCTCTTTTGAATCAATGTATCCCGCTCCGCGGTCTCCACCGATTGTGACACCAAGAACTCCTGGCCCACATCCTTTACCTTGAGCTTTAAAAACAGCGTCGAGAATAACTTTTCTTACACCATCTAAATCTCTTCCCGCTCCTAGAGCAGTGTTTGGAAGTGAATACTGAGCACCAACGTTTTCACACCCTCCACCTTTTAACATAAGTTTTACTTCAACTTTGGAACTTTGGTGTTCGTGGTAGTGAATTGATGGATGTCCAGGCCCTAGGTTTACACCAGAGTTCGCACCAGTTAACGAGTCAACTGAGTTCTGACGAAGGTAACCTTTTTTTGTCGCTTCAACGACAGCGTCTTGAAGCATCTTTGTAAATTTTGACTGACTAAATCCAACCGGGTGAGAAACGAAAAATAAAACTGTTCCCGTATCCTGACAAAGTGGTTGAGATTTTTTCTTAGCAAGCTCGATGTTTGCTTTGATAATGTTCATTGCATATTCTGCAGTGGTATTTTTTTCTTCGCGCTCTAGTGCTTCTAGAATAACTTTTTGAACGTCATCTGGAAGTTCAGCACTTGTTACACGAATAAGTTCTACAAGTGACGCTTTAAGTTCTGTATCTGATCCTAAAGTTTTTACGACTACTTTTTTCGCAGCAGGTTTAGTTGCTACAACTTTCTTTGCAGTTGCTTTCACTGGAGCTTTTTTTGCTGCTACTTTTTTAACAGCTTTCTTAATAGGTTTTTTAGCGACTTTTTTCGCCGCTGCCTTTTTAGGTGCTGATTTTTTAACAGTTTTTTTCGCCACTTTTTTCGCAGCAGTTTTTATAGGTTTCTTCATAGACTTTTTCTTCATCGCCATAAACGAATCTCCGATAGTTTTTAGAAATTTTAAAGTATAAAAATTATAGCAAGACTCCCTAGGATTTAGTACTCTTTTTCCCTATGATTTCCCTTAGTGGTTTAAATGACAAACAGCGAGAAGCGGCCGAAACGGTCGAGGGGCCGGTCCTTATCCTGGCCGGAGCTGGCTCTGGGAAAACCCGTACACTAACCTACAGAATCGCCAACATGGTCGATAACCTGGGGCTTCCAAGTGATCAAATTTTAGGGGTAAGTTTTACGAATAAGGCCGCCAAGGAAATGCGCGAAAGGGTAATCACTCTTTTGGGTTCTAGAAAGGCGCGAAAAATCGCCCTACTTACTTTCCACTCACTGGGTGTTCGCATCCTGAAAAAAGAAATTGATAAACTCGGCTATCATTTAAATTTTTCGATTTATGACCAATCTGATCAAATCAGTATTGTCCGTGAGGCACTTAAGCATTATCACGCTGATAAAAAATTCGATACAAAAGACGTTCAAAGTAAAATCAGTTTTTTAAAAAACGCTGGTATCACTGAAGACGATTATGCGGATTCACACCATTTTAATCCTGAAGACCCGTACTCGCATGCAACGGAATACGCTTACAGGTATTATCAGGAAAAACTAAAATTCTTTAATGCCATCGACTTTGATGACATTTTATTTTTAACTCTTAAATTATTTCGCAATAATCCGGATGTCGCTAAAGCTTATTCTGAAAAATACCAATACATCATGATTGATGAGTATCAGGATACCAACACGCTTCAGTTTGAATTAGTCCGTCACTTAACAGTCACTCACAATAACCTGTGTGTTGTTGGTGATGATGACCAGTCTATCTACGGATTCCGTGGCGCTGACATTACAAACATTCTTGAATTCGAAAAAACTTTTCCGGGTGCCAAGGTTGTTAAGCTGGAAGAAAACTACCGCTCAGTTAGTTCAATCCTGGATCTCGCCAACCACGTTATTAAAGAAAATAAAAAACGCCGTGATAAAACTCTCTGGTCGCAAAAGAAAAGTGATCACATCCCTCTTCTATGGGCCATGGCCAATATGGAACACGAGGCGGAAGTGATCGTTGAAGAAGTCGTTCGCCATCAAGGTAACGGCGGGCATCTTGGTGACATCGCCATTTTATACCGAAGCAACACGCAAGCTCCTCCCATTGAAGATCAATTGCGTTTAAGTCAGGTGCCTTATACGATTATCGGTGGCCAAAAATTCTACGATAAAAAAGAAGTTAAAGATTTAATGAGCTACTTGTTCGTTATCCTAAATCCCAATGACCAGATGGCCATTAGAAGGATTTTAAATATTCCTCATAGAGGGATTGGTAACGTGACTCTGGAAAAATACCTGGCGAAATCGGCAGAAGATAATATTCCGCTATTTGAAGCACTAGAGAAATACCCGGGCATCGATCCACAAAGATCTGCAGGGATTGTGAAATTTGTTGAACTCATTAGAAAGTATAAACAAGTTTTTAAAACTTACCCGCTTGCTCAGTCAATCAGTACGCTGATTGAAGAAATTGATTATTTAAACTTCATCGACAAACAATACGACAACGCCAAACAAGTTGAACGTAGAAGAAAAGACGTTATGTACTTTATCGAGTCGAGTGAGCGTTTTACCAATTACTACAAAGAGAATGCTGACCTAAAAACATTCTGTGAAAGATTACTTCTCCAGGACTCTCAGGATAAAGAAGAATTAAACGACGGCGAAGACCACGACGTTCGTAAGAATGAAGTGACGCTGATGACTCTCCATTCTTCAAAAGGTCTGGAATTTGATACAGTATTTTTAGTTGGTGTTGAAGAAGAGACGCTTCCGCATAAAAAGACGATCACTCAAGGAGAGGATATCTCTGAAGAGCGCAGGCTTTGTTATGTTGGGATTACCAGAGCTCAGGCCAGACTGATTATGACTTACTGTAAGCAGAGAAAGCTCTTTGGGAAGGATATGCCGAGGTTTAAATCTCGATTCTTGAATGAGTTGAAGAATAAAGATCTTTATCGTGAGCAGGATAGAACGACGTTTGGACATTTGACGGAAGAAGAAGCGACTGATTATAAAAAGAGTTTCTTTTCTAATTTGCTTGGGTCGCTCGACGAAGAGTAATCAAAAAAAGGGACCGATAAACGGCCCCTTTCATTATAAAAAAAATTACTTACAAACCCCAACACCATTTCCAAGGCTAAAAACCTTAGCAACGATCTTACCTTCTGCATCTTTTAATGCAATCAACCCAACTTCAAGCTCTTTCTTTGGACTTACATAAACCGTTCCAGCTGTAATCGCTCTAATGTTAATAGTTGTATCAAGTACGTATGCAAATTGTGCATAATCCTTAACGTCTTTCTTAGAAAGGTTTTTCTTTTTTGCCACTTCATTGATGAAAGGCGCTTGTGTTCCTTCCGTATCATAAAATGCAACGTAATAAACACCAGCTTCTTCGTTCAACTGAGCACGTGCACCTGGAAAATCTTCAGCTCCACCTTCAGCAGCAACTAATTTTAATTGGTCACATGAAAAAACTGTCGACTGAGCAAAGGCCTGAGACAAAGATAATGTAGCAAGGATTGCAGTAGCTAGGATTGTTTTAATGAACATATTGAACTCCAAGGTTGTTTAATCTTGGAATGCTTATTACTTATAATGAGAATGAAGGCAATTAAGCGACCCGCATTGTGTTGTTGAAAAAACGATCCCAAAAGGCCGCAACAAAAGACATGTACTTTATATAGGGTTTTGAGGGCAGAAATAAAAAGGGGCCATCCTTGGCCCTTCACTTAAAATGAATGTTGCCAATCCCTGGCATCAAATTCAAAAAACTAGATTACTGCTTAACAACTTTGAGCGAAACTTCTCTCCAAAAAAACCATGATGTACTCATGACCAATCGAAGTCTCTTAACCTCTTCGCATTTTATCCCGTGCTCTTGTAGCAGGTCGCGAAGTCTAATATCTCTGTCATAGAAAACGAAAAATTGCTCTTTCGCTTTAATATCTATGACTCGTTCCTCTTCCTGCTCTTCAGGGGTAATACCCCTTACTGCATTTGGAGAAGTCCCCCATACGGCATCAGTCTTACAACTTTTTGGGTTAATCCTAAGAGCGCCACATCCTGTAGCAGATAACACCAATGCCATCATGACGAATAACTTTTTCATTTCACTTCTCCGTTTGAAAGGAGCGTGACCTTATAAGTTACTGGACAATAAAGTCCCAAAGTTATGAAAGTGAAGAAAATATCTTTAAAAGTGTATCTTTGTTCGACGGCCACATAAGACGGATTATAAATTCCCTGTCCCTGCATCTCATCTTGAAGATCGAATTCGGCATATTCCGGACTCATTCCCCAAAAATAAAAGTCTTTCGTCGCTTCAACACTTACCTGCTTTTCGCTGCTTTTCAGAGCTGCCAATTTAAAGGCCTCTCTTCCGCTGGTGTTGAATTCCATTGTTGAGCAAGCAGAGCATGCGAGCAACAAAATGGATAACGTAAGATTTTTCATCTCTTTAGATTGTCTATTGTTTCAAGTTTCAATGTCAAATTTTTTTATTCGCCTAAGAAATTAGGCGAGCGTTTTTCTTTGAAAGAATTGATCGCTTCGAAGTGATCAGAGGTTCTTTGTGAGATCCCTTGAAAGCTTGCCAGCATATCAAGTGACGTTTGCAGATCATGCATATAAGAAACCTTCATCGCTTTTTTCGTCAATCTCTGAGCAACAGGCGCAAGACTAGCGATTGTCTCAGCAAGTTTTTCTGTTTCCAATTCCATTGATGAATCTTCGAACAGAAAGTTGAGTAATCCAAAGGCAAGAGCATCACTACCTTCAATACTCTTTGAAGTGAGAAACATTTGCATCGCTTTAGCGTATCCAACCACTCTTTGAAGAAAGAAAGTCCCGCCATCGCCGGGAACAAGTCCCATACGAGTAAAGGTCTCAGCAAATTTTGTTTTAGAATTCCCGACACGCAGGTCGCACATCATAGATAGATCGCATCCAGCGCCCACTGCGGCCCCGTTTACCATGGCAATCACCGGGACACTTAGGTTTTCAATACACTGAGGAATTCTCTGTATACCGTGCTGGTAACGGGCCATTAGCTCGTTGCTTTCTCCGGCAAACATTCCTGACTTTTCTTCCATTGCTTTAATGTCGCCACCAGCACAAAAGTTTTTACCTTTGCCGGTAAGCACCACTACTCGGATATTTTTATCGAAGTCTGCGTGAGTTAACACTTCAGTCAGCGAGTTGATCATATTAGTTGTGATAGCGTTCATTTGGTCGGGATTATTTAGTGTTACCCATAATTGGTGGGTATTTTTTACAGTTATTTCCAGGTCAGCAAACTGTTGCAAATAAAAATTCATTGAAAAATCTCCACACATGAGTAAGTAACTTTTTCACTAATTGTAGAGATATTTTTCATCTATGTTAAATCTTTTTTCATTCAAAACAACAAATGGAGAATTTATGAAATCACTTTTAGTTATCCTTACTCTTGCTCTTTCACTTGGTGCTATGGCATCTGAAACAGGTTCAGGACCAAATGGACCATACACTGTTGGACCATTAGGTTACACAGACCCATTTTATTCTTCTGCTGGAACTTCAGCTGTAACTGGTGGAACTGTTCTTGGAACTTCTGTTTCAAACCCACTTGTAACAACTGCTGGTACATCAGTAGCTTTCAACCTTAAAGCTGTTGCTATCGCTGTAGAAAACGATGCTCAAAACTACCTACAAACTGGTGAAATGAGCGAAATTCTTGGATACACTGTGAATAACGTTTTAGAACAAAACGCTGATTTATCTGTAGAAGAAGCAGTTTCAATCGTTCTTGATTTCGCTGCTATCCACTCTAAGTAATTTTTAAAAGTGGTCCTAGGCCTTTCCAGCTAAGTAAGCGGTAAGATTTTTTGAAGCAGAAGTTTTAGAAAGTTTACCGAGAATGAAGCTAGAGGCCTGGGCCAATTTTTCCATGTCGATTCCCGTCTCTATTCCCATGTTCGAAAATAAATACACTAAATCTTCAGTTGCCACGTTTCCAGAAGCACCCTTCGCGTAAGGACATCCGCCTAATCCACCAGCTGATGAATCAAAGCTTGTAATCCCTAACTCTAGTGACGCTAAGATATTGGCCACGGCCATTCCACGAGTGTCGTGAAAGTGCATTGCAAAAAAGTTCAGATTGAAATCTGCTTTTAAGAATTCGATGGTCTCTTTAACTTGTAATGGATTGGCCACACCGATTGTATCTCCCAGAGAGATCTCGTGAACGCCAAGGTTTTCTAAATGGTAGGCCACACGCTTAAGTTCTGCGATGCTGGTTTTCCCTTCATAAGGACAGCCAAATACTGTCGAGATATACGCGCGGGTCTTTAAACCTTCTTTGTTCGCACGGGCCATAACGCCATCGATACGTTTAAGAGATTCATCAACAGTTGCATTGATATTTTTTAAGTTGAAAGTATTTGAAGTCGCCGTGAAAACGGCAATTTCTTTTACGCCCACAGAAAGGGCGTTATCTAATCCCTTTTCGTTTGGAACGAGAGAGATCAGTTTTGTATTTTTTAGAGACCCATCATTGACTAGAGCTGAATAAAGCTCCATCCCATCACTCATCTGAGGGATTTTTTCTGCGCGAACAAAGCTTCCGGCCTCAATTTCATGAAGACCCGCCTGAGATAACATTTTAATGAAAGTGACTTTGTCTTCAAGAGAGACAATTGTTTTTTCATTTTGTAGTCCATCGCGTGGACCCACTTCGACGATACGAACTTTTTTCGGCAAACTATTTAACATAACTTAACAAGCTCCACTCCACCTTGAACCTGGTCACCTTCTTTAAAGTGGATTTTTTCTACTTTTCCAATTTTACTCGATTTAATTGTATGCTCCATCTTCATGGCCTCCATAACTAAAATCGGAGTTCCCGGAATAACTTCCTGACCTTCTTTTACGAAGATCTTTAAAATTTTACCAGGCATTGGGCTAGTCATCTGACCGTGATCAGCGCTCTTTCCTTTTGATCTGCTTCTTCTTGGTGCATTGATCGCAAACTCAACCCCATCAACCACAAAGTGTGCATCGACTGCTACAACTGTCGTATTACCGCTGTTGTAAGCTAGGTTATATTTGTAATCTTCGACGTTACCAAGGTTAACGGCGTATTCTGTCCCATCGAGGTTAAAAAGAACAAAGCGTGCGTTTTGTTCAAGAATGTCGATGTCGATTAGTTCGTCATTTAATTCAATTTGTCTTTTCATATTATACGTTCCTAAAGCCACTTAGGCTTTCCCAAATACTGTTTGTTTTTGATCCTGAGTGAGTGCCACTATTATTATTTGTACCACTATCTTTTTTAAGCAAAAATGCTGCCACTGCCATAGCAATTTGCTCTTTAGTCGGTTGCCTTTTTTGCAGTTTTTCTTCATAGGTTTTAACAAAATGCGTATACGTCTTCCCTTCATGGAATTCCGGCAATGTTAAAATACGTTTTAAATAATCACGGTTGGTTTTTAGCCCTAAAAATAAAACATCATTTAAAGCGAGGTTTAATTTCTGAGCAGCGATCTCTCTTGTCTCTCCCCAGCTGATCAATTTTGCCAGCATAGGATCGAATGAAATAGTCACGGCGTTTCCGTCAACATACCCGCAATCAAGACGAGTGTCACGAACTGTTGTCTTACCAATTTTTTTAATTGTTCCAATACTAGGAAGGAAACTATTGTCTGGATCCTCTGCGTATAAACGAACTTCGATGGCATGTCCTCTTTGCTTCACGTCAGCTTGTGAGAAAGGAAGTTTATCCCCTTGGGCCACAATAATTTGCAAACGAACAAGATCCAGACCTGTCACCATTTCAGTAACCGGGTGCTCAACTTGTAATCTAGTATTCATTTCTAAGAAATAAAAACTTCCATCAGTATCAAGAATTAATTCAATTGTTCCCGCACCTTCGTAGTTGATTCCGCTTGTGATTTTAATCGCTGCAGCTGTCATTTTTGCACGAAGCTCTGGAGATACCGCAGGACTTGGAGACTCTTCAACGATCTTTTGGTAACGGCGTTGAATCGAGCACTCTCTTTCAAATAAATGAAAGTGGTTTCCGTGTTGATCACTCATTACTTGAATTTCAATGTGACGAGGAGATGTAATGTATTTTTCTAATAAAACAGTGTCGTCACCAAATGCGTTTAGTGCTTCACGTTTTGCTCCTTCAAGAGCTGATTGGAACTCGCTTTCTTCGTAAACAATTCTCATCCCTTTTCCACCACCACCGGCAGAAGCTTTGATAAGAACAGGAAGACCTATCTTCTTTGCTTCCTTAACAAGGAATTCAATTTCTTGATTGTCACCGTGATATCCAGGAATAGAAGGAACACCTAATTCTTGAATTTTTATCTTAGACGTTTTTTTATCACCCATCATGTCGATTGCTTCTGGAGCAGGACCGATGAACTTAATTCCAGCGTCTCTTACTTTTTTAGCAAAAGAAGATTTCTCAGAAAGAAATCCGTACCCCGGGTGAATAGCATCAGCACCAAGTTTTTTTGCAATGTCGATAATCTTATCTTGGTTAAGATAAGTATCTTTTAATGGTCCTGATCCAAGATTGAATGATTCGTCTCCAGCATGTGAATGAGGTAGTGTTACTTCTTCGTCAGTGTAAAGAGTAACAGTTTTAATTCCCATCTCTTTAGCGGTCTGAATAACCCTTAGAGCGATCTCGCCTCTGTTGGCGATCAGAATCTTTGTAATTTTTTTTGTCATATTAATACCAGCTCGCCTTTCTTTTTTCTAATAGTGCACTCATGCCTTCTTGGCCTTCGCTGCTTGCACGTGCTTTTGAAATCATTTCACAAGTAAAGTCACGAGCATCCTCGATCGTTTCACTACGAACAACTCTGTTAATTAATTCTTTTGCTCTTGTCGCGGCCACAGGGCCAGCTAATAAGAAGTCTGCAATCGTTCTTTCAATTTCAGCATCCAGTCCTTCACTTGTTGTTACATGGTGAACCAGTCCCATAATGAAAGCGCGAGACATACTAATTTTTGCTCCACTTAAGAAACTTGCTCTCGCGTGACTCTCTCCGATTTTTGCAATAACGAATGGAGAGATAACAGCTGGAAGAAGACCTAAGCGAACTTCTGTGAAAGCAATCATCGCTGTATCAACAGCAACAACGTAATCACAACAAGCAACCAGACCTGCACCACCACCTAATGCTGAACCGTTAATTTTTCCAATTACTGGACGAGAAAAACGATTGATCACAGTGAAGAGCTCAGCAAGCTGTTGCGAGTCTTTCACGTTTTCTTCGTGAGAGTAATCTTTCATGCGCTTCATCCAGTTAAGGTCTGCGCCTGCACAAAATGACTTTCCCTCACCAGTTAAAACAACTAAGCGAACTCCAGAATTTGTTTCAAGTTCAGTAAAACATGCGATGAGGTCACGAATCAGTTCGTCGTTAAAAGCATTGTGTAGCTCTGGACGATTTAACGTCACAGTGGCCACTCCTCTTGTATCAATATCTAATTTATAAAACATATAATCCTTTTAATTACATTCTAAATACGCCGAACTTACTTTCTCCAATTCCAGAGTTCAGTGAAGCCGCGATTGCTAATCCTAATAGGTCACGAGTTTGAGCTGGGTCGATTACACCATCATCCCACAGGCGTGAGCTTGAGTAGTATGGACTTCCTTCCACTTCGTATTTATCTAAAATTGGTTTTTCGAAAGCTGCGACTTCTTCTGCAGACATTTCTTTTTTACCTGCAGCTTTAAGCCCGCCTTGTTTTACTGTTGATAAAACTTTCGCTGCTTGCTCTCCACCCATTACTGAAATGCGAGAGTTCGGCCACATCCATAAGAAACGTGGTGAATAAGCTCTTCCACACATTCCGTAGTTTCCTGCTCCGAAAGATCCACCGATAATCACTGTAAACTTTGGAACCTGAACAGTTGAAACGGCCGTCACCATTTTAGCACCGTGTTTTGCGATCCCTTCATTTTCGTACTGACGTCCAACCATGAATCCTGTGATGTTTTGTAAAAACAGCAGAGGGATTTTTCTTTGTCCGCATAGTTCAATAAAGTGAGCACCCTTTTGAGCACTCTCTGAAAATAGAATTCCGTTGTTAGCAACGATCCCGATTTGCTGACCGTGAATACGAGCAAAACCTGTTACCAATGTATTTCCATAACGCTCTTTGAATTCATGAAATTCAGATCCATCAACTAAGCGAGCGATAATCTCTCTTACGTCGAATGGTTTTCTTGTATCTTTTGGAATGATCCCGAAGATCTCTTCTGTTGGATATAGAGGCGCCTTAACTTCTTTTCTTTCCAGTAAACCTTGAAGTTTCCCAGGAGATTTAAAGTTTAAGTTTTCAATAATGTTTCTTGTGATGATGAAAGCTTCTTCTTCATCGTTGGCCATGTGATCACTTACACCACTAATACGTGTGTGAACATCAGCACCACCAAGATCTTCAGCAGTCACGATTTCACCCGTTGCTGCTTGAACTAAAGGAGGTCCACCTAAAAAGATTGTTCCATTTCCTTTAACGATAATTGTTTCATCACTCATCGCTGGAACGTAAGCTCCACCCGCTGTACATGATCCAAGAACAACTGCGATCTGAGGAATTCCCTTCGCTGACATTTGTGCCTGGTTATAAAAAATGCGTCCGAAGTGATCTCTATCCGGGAATACTTCATCTTGCTTCGGAAGGAATGCTCCTCCGCTATCAACAAGATAAATACATGGCAGAGAGTTTTCTTGAGCAATCTCTTGAGCACGTAAATGCTTTTTAACTGTCATTGGAAAATATGTTCCACCTTTTACAGTGGCATCGTTAGCAACAAATAGACATTCGATTCCATGAACACGGCCGATCCCTGTTACCATTCCGGCAGAAGGAACATCGTCTTCATAAAGTTTGTAAGCAGCAAGAGATGAAAGTTCGATGAAAGGAGATCCTTCATCCAAAATTCTTTCAATACGCTCTCTTGGTAAAAACTTTTTTCTGTCATGATGACGTTTTACTTGATCAGCACCGCCGCCATTTTTTACAGTTTTTAATTTTTCAAATAGCTCCTCGCGAAGCCCTTGGTGGTATTTTTGGTTTTCTTTAAACTCAGCAGAGTTTACGTCAATTGTTGACTCGATAACGTCCATGAAAATCCTTGTAACTTTAAGCATTAATTTAGTAGCCGATAGTTTACTAAAAAAGGTGTTTTTCCGTAAAGCTTTTAGCAGGGAAATTTGGAGTTAAATCGTCAATATTCTTCATATGCAAAGGTCAAAATTGGGAAGAATTGCTTCAGGGTAAGAATATATTACATACTCATGGCGTTAAGCCCCCTGTTGGCGTTTGACGTGACCCGTTGAGTAACTTATAAATTCCCATCAATTTAGGAGAATCTCTCAATGAAAATGGTCTTAGCTCTTTTACTGCTTACAACTTCAATCTCACTCTTTGCCGAAGATAATTTTTCAACGTCTTCGTTTGGTTCAATCGGTGCACCTAAAAAAGTTATTGGAATTTTTCTTAGAGAACAAATCACAGACGCTTCAACATACCCGGAAAGAATTGTAGGACAACTTGCAAGTGGATGTACGGCGACGTTAATTGGCCCTCGTCACATCATCACGGCCGGACATTGTGTTTACGATGTCGATAAAACTGAATGGCTAAATGATTTAAGATTTTTTCCTGCTCGCACGAGTGCTACTGAAAAACCATACGTCATCGAATGGAAAAAAGTTTTCGTTCAACAAAAATTTATTGAAACAGGTTATAAAAGTTTAGACTTTGCAGTGATTGAACTTGCTGAGCCCATTGGCGAGACTCTTGGTTGGAGTGGATTCAGAGCGCTTCCTGAAGCTGAATACTATAATAAAATTAGAATTACAGGCTACCCTGCTGATAAAGACCTGGGAACGATGTGGACAGTGTCTTGTCCGGCAACTGTAGAAAATAAAAAACTCATTTATCAGTGTGACACTTTCGGTGGAATGTCTGGAAGTGCTATTTTCTCTCTTCCATCAGATCGCAATAACCCGACAGTCTCAGGAGTTCATACTTGGGGAATTGGGAAAGTTAATGGTGGAGTTTTCTTCGATCAAAATAATTACGAGCTAGTTTACTCGTGGAAAAATAGTTCTGAGCAAACTGACGTTACAACAGTTCACGAAAAACCTTAGGAATTTATGAAGCAATTATTAATTCTTTTAGCACTAACATTTTCTTTCCAAGCTTTCGCTGAAATCGAAATTGGCGATAAAGAACTTTTTGGACAATACCTAAGAGAGCAAATCACTGATACATCCAAAGCTCCTTACAGTTTCGTTGGAAAACTAAATACGAGCTGTACCGCAACTATGATTGGCCCAAAACATTTCATCACAGCAGGACACTGTGTGTATGATGTCTATGGCAGACAATTAACAAACTATTTGGTTTTCACTCCAAGACAAATAGAAAATGGCACATATCCATTTGGCCAAATCAAAGCGAAGAAGATTTTTATTCAAAAAGAATTTATGGATCGTCTTGATGTCGCTTATGATTTTGCAGTCGTTGAATTAGCTGCACCAATTGGAACTAAAACGGGCTGGGCCGAACTCCAAGTTGTAACAAATGAGTCTTCACTAAAAAAAATCCGCATCACTGGTTACCCACAAGATGAAATACTAGATACGATGTGGTCAGTGACTTGCCCTGCGACCATTAAAGGAACAGAAATTCGTTACAAGTGCGATACGAGTAGCGGGATGTCTGGTAGCAGTCTTTTTTCTGCAAAAGCTCCAGGGGCCCAGGAAACGATTTATGGAATTCACTCTTGGGGTTCTTCTGAAACAAACGCAGGCGTGATCATTAATCAAAAAAACTTTGATACTATCAATGCTTGGAAAAACGGTGTGAACTTTCCTGCTAATACAGTAACGAAAGATCTTGCTAATTAATTTCGTAAACACTTTATCGAGACAACACTTCAACAAAACAAGTTATTTAACAAGAAGTGATCAAGTAAACAAATATAATTGACATGGTTTCCTTGGATATTCTAAAAAGATTATCCACAACAAAAAGGAGGCCTTATGAAGTTGTTATTAATCTGTATCGCTTTATCTTTCTCAATCCCGTCATTCGCTAATGAATTTACTTTCGAAACAAATGCAGGCGCTAAAGAAGACCTTGGATCACTTCAAGAAAAATCAGCTCAGGCCCAAGATCATGACCGTCTTATCCTTGCCAATTTATGCCACGAAACGATCAGAGTTTATCTTGCTTACGTAAAGCTTGATGGCACATGGGATTTATCTCCAGGATACTTCCAGGTCCTGCCAGGACAATCTTCTTTTGTCGCTAGAACTCGTTACTCAACTTACTACATCGCTGCGATCAGCGAGTCTGGAAGATATATTTGGAAAGGCAACGTTGCCATTAGATTTGATGACGGTACAACTCTAGGGATGATTGAAAAGAAAATTCTTTCTTCTACTTGGGGTGACTGGACTCAACAACTATCTTGCAATAACTAATTACTCTACTGGCACTAGTGGTTATTCAGCTGCTAGTGCTTTCTAATATCCGACTTTAAAACTCTTCCCTGAGCAAAACTTTCCACTATCACCACTATCTACCAACTAAATGCTTACTCTTTAAAGACACTTCTTAAAGTAACCGACACTTATCTTGAACTCTAATAAGAAAAGGATGACTTATGAGCAGACTGCTTCAATATTTTTTGTGTGGGACTTTCCTACTGACGACGACTGCGTTTGCAACTGATTGTGTGAACTGTGGGCCAAAGAATGTTACGGGATTGCCATCGAATAACTCGCTTGATGATTTAAGCAAAATTGTTCAAGGTGGTCAGACACAGAAATTTGTTAGTCAAGGGTATTGTATGCAGTTCGCCCAGATTCCACAGGAAATGGTTGGAACAATGATTAAGGAATTAGAAACAACTGGCTATCCAGTAGAAAGATATTTAACTGATCCAATTTGCCAACCCGCTGGGTATTCTGTTTCTGTAAAAAGTCCAATGCTTCATGCAATTGCAGATGATGTAAATAAGCGTGAAGAATTTTTAAATAATATTTGGCTTTATTATTCTAAAAAAAGAAAACAACCTGAAATTTTCGATCAAGCAGTTAATGCAAAAAATTCAAAAGGTGAGACTCTTCTCGATTATATTGAAACTCAAAGAAAAAATAATTCTTATCCATTACCTGAACAACAACCTCCTCTAGAAAAAATTATAAAGATGTTATGTGCCCATGGTGGCGTGTACGCAAAAAATCCAAATAAGAAGTGTCCATAGAAATGAAAACAATTTTATTTACTATTTTTTATAGCTTAAATTATTCATACGCTTTAGCAGATGAAGTAAAATGTAGTGGTTATAATGCACCTCCAACACCAAGCTCTTTAGAAAATTTAGTTAATGATTGCGCTCTTCAAAAAAATCTTGCGAGTGATCCATTAGTTCAGCAAGAACATCGAAAAAAAGTATACGGTAAATTAGCAGATAAGCTTGCTACACAAATTAAACAAAACTCTGAAAATATTTCAATGCTAACAACATTTTATAATGCCAATGGGCAAGATTTAATGATGAATAGTAAAGATGTTGCTCAAAGCTGCCGCCTTGATGCAATCAAATCAATTGAAACATGTGGTGGCAAAAATAGCGGACCTCTTCAAAAGTACAAACTCGATTTATTGAAAAGCAAGCTACCAAAGAGTAAGAATACTCCGTTTTCAAATGATTCAAGCTTATATGGAATTATGGCCGGTAAATTTTATTCTGATCTAGGAATGAATGATAAAGAAAATACTCTTCAATGCCCTATCGCTGGTGCTGCTGGTAGTTTTATGCTTCAAAGTCAGCTTGATGAAGTATCTGCTGAAGAAATCGCTAGAAGCATAAATTCAAATGGTTTTAATAGTCAAATTTTCGAAGAATATCCACAACTCAAAATTATTCAAAATGCAAAAGACCCAGCTTTTGTTGAAAGCTTTCTAAGCTATGTAAAAAATAAACCTGCTAGTAGTAAAGCTAAGGATTACATCGCTAAATTTTTCTTTGATTCAAAAAACCAGCAAAAACTCGCACCAACGCTTGCTGATCAATGTGGTCGCATAACTCAAAACTTAAATGAATTTCTTTGCTCTGACATTACAGAACTAGGAAGTTTAGATGATAATGCTTCTAGAAACTTATTCAATAAACTCAATACAACTGACTCGATGGAAGATCAGTACGAAGTAGACTTTAGTGATCCAACTGATCCAAATGAACCATCAGTTCTAACCGCTTATGGATTACAATGTCTCGCAAAAGAAAAAAAAATGTCACAATCTAATAAGTCATTATCTGAAAATGGAGCATCAATTGACAATTGGTATGATGATTTTACCAATAATATTCGCGCAGAAGAAAGCGAGGAAAAAAGCAAGACAGTCGTCGGTCAATTTTGCTCAATGTATACTTGTCAGGATGCAAACTCAAAAAAACAAAATTCTTGCAAAACCGGTGGTCCCTTGGCATCTGCAGAATTACGGAAATCATTAGGATGTGACCTAATCCCCGTAGGCAATAATTGTAATGTCCAAGGTTTAAAAAACATCGCCTACATGGAAAGCTTAGAGAAACTTAAAAAAGATTCTAAAGACCAAGTTGCGACAAAAGCATCTTCAACTTCATCTGCTACATCTAGTACAGACACTTCAAACTCAACAGAAGAAAAAATCGTCAGCGGTCGCCTTCCCAATTTCGCTTCAAACTACTTCGGTGTAGAAGGAAGCTTAAAAGCACTAGGAAAACCCGTTACTACTTTTGCTGTAACAGAAAAGAAACAAGAATTCGCAGAGAAAAAACTCGCTTCTGCTGATCCAGTCTACAAAACTCCAGAAGTCATGAAGGCACAACAACCTAATAAGGCCCCAGTAGCGACCACTGCAGACAATTCAAGCGTGCGCCCTTCTTACACTCCTACTCGAATGACACAAACGGCCCCTCAGGCGAAAACAGCATCTGCTGAGAGAACAGGTCTGGAAACAAATTTTGCAGCAAAAACAACAAAGACCAAAGCTCAAAAAGTCATTGAATCTGATTCGTTAAATGAAAGCTCTCGCCTTCGTGATGAAATGGAAAAAATGATTGCTGATATCAAGAGTACAAAACAAGAAATTTCAGCGTCACATGACACCATCGCAGCTTCTGAGAGTGCATTAGGAAATAAAGCTTACAGTGCTTCTAACGGTCTTGTCTCTCCGGTTAACCGTGCTGAGCAAGAGCGCCTAAAGCGTTTAGAGCAAAGCTTAAATGACAAAGCAAACAGACTTGAAGATTATCGTCGTGAACTTGATAACAGAAATTTTGCTCAGACAGGTTCAACAGATGATGGGGCCAATAGATCGACTGCGAGTAACGGTTCTGGCGGCGGTGGCGGAAGTGCCGGTGGATCAGGTGGATCAATGGGTGGCGGATCGGCCAGTTCAGGTTCTGGGTCAGCTGCAAAACTTACGGCCGGTGGAAATGCTAAGGTTGATGGGAAAAACAATAATACAGCTGCTTTAATTCAGTCTGGTGTTGAGAGTTCAACCCTAACAGTTGATGAACTGTCTCACCTGTCTCCTGAGAATTTAAAGAAGCTTGGGATTGATTCAACTAGACCGTTTACTCTGAAAGTAACTTTTGAAAGTAAAACTTATGAAGTTCCGGTTAAGTCTTTTATCTATAAAGGGGCCAATATTTTAGGCCCGATTATGGATCCTAGGAATAAAGAGCTGAATGACTTTTTAATGAAGAGTCCGCTTTTTAAGCAGTATATTGATTACAAATTCGCGAAAGAAAATCAGAGTGGGAACTAAATCCCCACTCTGGTTTTAGTTAAAAATCGGATCAAGATCAGCTCTTATCAATCTTAAGAATCAAAAAAAGTCTCTAAAATTAAGATAAATCCCCCCGTACACCTGTAATTTCTACATGCTTTATTAGTTCCGGCCCTATTCGTTTCAGAATCACCTTAAAATTAATCAAACACTTTAAAAAAGGCTTCCAATGAAGACTCTACCTCTAATTATCTTAGTATTAATACTGACTGCATGTTCAAAGAACGAATCGGGACCTGCTGCCTCTTCCCTGGCAGTGGAACAAAATGAACAAAAAACAGAAAATAATGCAGGAATTTTGAATGCTGAACTTGAACTAAAAAAGCAAGCAACGCTATTAGTTCAAGGTATTGGTAGTGATGAGAATCTTCTGCAAAGTTTTAATCAATACCTAAGTTCTGCCACTTTAAAATCATATACCCAGGCCAATGCTTCTAACCTAAGAGCTGAATTATTTGCGATTTTCAATGGTCGTATCAGCATGTATTTGAACATGCTTAATGCATCCCTAGAGGGCAAAAGATCGACGATCGTCCTTGAGATTGATGATAATGACCCAAGCTCTGCTTTAAATGCCTTACAGACCCTTTATAACTCTTTAGGAACTAGAAAGAATAGAACTCAACTAAGCCTGGCCGAGCAGTATTTAATTTTTGATATTACTATTTATCTTAAAAAGAAGTTTGCGACTCAAAATCAGGAAATGATCCCTACCGCAACAATCGTAAAGTTTTTAAAAGAACAAATTCAGGCCAATAAAGAAAATCCTCAAGATGCTTTTTTTGCTTATCAAGTGGCCAATGAGATCCTTGACTCTAGTGATGGGCTCTATACTGTCTTCTATCAAATTCTGTCTCAAATCAAAATCAATGAAAATTCTAACCTCAACGAAGTTGAGTTATTTAAAAAACTTTCGATGTATGCTCTAGAAAAAAATCTAACAGATTTTATTCAAGACAAAGAAGATATCAGCAACTACTTTGGAAATATTTCTTTTATTGCCAGCAATAAAATCGAAAAATTGCAAAAACTGGGATTTGATCAAAGACTAGGATATTTTGAAACTCTTGATTATGCTTTTAAAGCATTTAATGGATACCTTGGAAAGGTTGCTTCCGACTATTCGCTTTCAATTCAAGAAACTGCAGCAATTCAAGATAAGTTTATTACTACCACTTATTTTGATCTAATTAACTCTCTCAATAATAATACTGACACATATACAAGATTGTTCCAAGAAAGCTGTTTAAACTTTAAATCTAAAGAGTTAGACCTCATCATAAAAACATATACTCTAAGAGTTGATCGCACTCAAAAAATTCCATGCATATCTTTCCTAAAAGATAAAATCTCAAATAAGAAATTTGACTACATCACAACACTAAACAGCTTAATGGACGCAGAAGTTAATGAACTTCACATTGTAAAACGTGAAGATTTAAAACAATATTTTTCTCTTTATAATAAATATGTCTTAACAAACTTAATTTTGAACATTGTTTCTGAACATGGCTTTCAAGATCAGAATGATGATCAAGCTTCTAAAAACAAAAGGCATGAATACGTTTACAACATGTATGAAGCTTCAAAAAATAATTTAAAAGACCTGCTCGTACTAAGAGAAATAACTGAAGTTTCCGACTTGAATTCTTTAACTCCAACAACAAAAGATTCGAGAAAAATCATTTATTTACCAGCTGGTATTTATACTGGAAATCTTCATACTGATTCTGAATTAATCCTTCACCCACTTGTGGTTATTTCGTCTACAGAAAAAGAATTACAACTTGAAGTTAACAGTATTAGCGGTGGAAGAATTGATAGTAATTATAATTTTATTAATTCACTCTTAGTTTTAAATAAAGAACTTAATCAAAATGTATCACGAGGAAGTAATCCTATTCAACAAGGTAGGACACAAGTACTAACAGGTTACAAAACGGTAAGAGTACGTTGTCGTGAAGGTGGCGGTGGAAAAACAGGTAATGATGGCAATCATGAATGTGCAGCGCCAGAGTCAATTCCTGTTTATACAGTTTCTCGAAGAGTGACACCTGCAATTGCTCCGTCCCAAGCATACCCAGGCCTAACTGGTCCAGGTGCAGCTAGTATTAAACTAGTGATTAGATCGAGAACGATTATTGAAACTCCCGTATTCTCAATGGGACTGAAGGGATATAGAGGAAATCAAGGTATCAATGCTCCAACTTGTAATAGCTCTAATGAGTATCAAGTTTACAGTGGTATTGATTATGCCGTTTCTTGTGATGGGGATAGATGTCCTGCAGTGGCCAATCAATATGACAGCATCCTAAGTAAATTTCACAGCTATGCTGGTATTAGTGGAAACGGCGGCCAAGGTGGTCCCGGTGGCAATATTACAATTATTGGTAAATCTGATTCTTCATACCCTGCTCTTTCGTTAGGTGGCCCAGGTGGTGTTCCCGGAGAATCTGCATTATGTACTTATCCTGGTCAGCCTAATCTAATTGGTTCAAATGGATCTCTAGGCCTTAATGGTTCAGTCGAGATCATCAAATGAAAATTTCATTATTTGTAACATTATTGATTTTTTCATTTTCAGCATTCACTAAAGTGACTGGCCCGGGTGAAAATGATCCAGGAAAAGATGGCAATGCTCAGCTTCCCTCAATACCTGATGTACAAATCAGTGGAGACTCTTCATCTTCGTCTGGATCTGCAAAATATACTGAAAGTTATTTCGACAAGAGAATTGTTCAGAGACCTAAAACTGAAGTCAACCAATACTTGGGTGATTTAACGACATCATTTTCAATTCCTTTTCCTAAGGGATTCCAGTCTTATCAAGGATTAAATTTTAAATACAATTCATCTCAATATTTTAATATTGGATACGGTATTGGTCTTTCACTTGAAATGCCTAAAATTCAGGTAGAGCAAGATGAATTAACAATTACTGGAATTTCAGCACCTGGGGTTTTAATAAAAACCTCTATCTCTAATTTTGGGCAAGAAAGAATCAAGAAAGTATTAGCAGTCTTACAATTGCCTGCTTCATCATTATCTTATTACTTAAATCAATCCGGGGAAGATTCATCTTTATACGTTCAAATTACTTCAAACTCTCAAGTCTATTTCGCACAAATAAAAACGAATGGAGAGACATGGATTTTCAATCAAGCTGGTAACCCAACCCATGTTTTTGGAATTAAAAATCAAGGGTTAAGATTCTTTTATCAGAAGGAACATGTTTCTGCGATCAAAGACATGGACTCCCTATGGGCCTTAAAAATATCTTATTCTATCGATACAACTAAAATTCAAAACTATAATGGAAATCTTGAAGACAAAGTCCTGGGTATTAAAAATATTCAGATTACTCAAGGCGACCGTACTATCACTTATAATTTTTCATACAATGATGAGTATCTTACAAACGTAAATGAAAAAGGAAGTCTCAAAAAAATCTTTCAAGCAGAATATGCTTTCGTTTCAGAAAAAAGTTTTTCTACAATTCAAGAACGAAATGATTTTGCCTTTAAGGCCAACTCTGCACTAACTTATTCATCAGACTTAAAGCAATTAGAATGGATAAACACATCTGAGAACTCTGGAGCATTCTACGTTGATTTAAATGGTGATTTATATCTTGATAAAGTTGTCCTGAACATTAAAGAAATCAATACTGCTGCTCAGGCCATTTTTAAAGCATATAAACCTAAGTGCGATTACGATTCAATGATCTGCACCCCTGGAATTTCAAAGTCCCAGTTGGAAGTGCTTCTGAATAACATTCCACAAAAACTAACAACCTACATTGCTATAAATAAAAATGGGTCTCTGACCTACAAAGAAGACACGACACTATCAATAAAAGAGAATGTCATTAAGTTCTTAAAGTTTACTGTTAATGAAACAACTTACAAAAAATCATCTTGGGAAGTTCATTCGCTAAATGCTGAAACGAAGCTCTTGGCCATTCCTAAGTTTATCGACATTGATAATAATGGTAAAAAAGATATTATCATTTGTGATAACGATAATGACTTGAAAAACTTTGATAGATCTTTATCTGGTATATATGCTGGCCAAAAACAAAACTCTACAGCAGTGGCCTATTATGATTTTCTAACAAAAAACAAAGACGATATCTTCCAAGAAAAAGGTTCAATCTTATCTGCCTTTTTAGTCTCTTCGGATCGTAGTGCCTTAAGTAAGTACTCTAAGGATCTTGAAAATGGAAAATTTCATTTTGTACTAAATGCTTCGAAGCTTACAAAAGTTAATTTCTCAGAAAAGTTAGCTTGCAATCAATACAGTATGCCTATTGATTATAACAACGATGGTATTCCTGATTTACTTACAGGAAATAAAGTTACGTTATTTGCAAGACCAGGAAGTAGTAAAACGATAGAGCTAACGAAAGAAGATGTTAAAAAACTCTTCAACACTCCTTCTAGTGATCTGCCTATTTCAAGCGCACCTGTTGAACTTATTGATTTAAAGAATGACGGACAGCTAAGCTTTGTAGAAGCTTTCGCTTCTTATGTCGATCGTCAGGATAGATCACTCGTTTACCTTCAAGACGGAATGAAATTTAAGGTCCGTCGTCCAGCTCCAGTAAAGTTAATGGTCAAAGAAAATGTAACATTTGGTGGTTACTCTCAAGTTGACTACAAATACCATAATGGGTCTGCACTTGTTTCATCAATACTATTTTCACCAAGACCTATCAATGGCCGCGACAGTGCTAAATACAGCTCTCAAATTACTAAGCAGCCTACCTATAAGAAAGTTTATGAATACGGTGGCTCTCGCATTTCTGATCAATTCAATATTCTTTTGGGCCACAAAGACTCAAAGGAAAGTACTTATTTAGAAAATATCGATAATGCGCAAATGGATTTAAGTAGAATTCAAACATCTACATTTGACCAGGATTTTCAAAATGGCCCACTCTTCTTTCTAAGTAGAGCAAGAAAAAATGGTAGAGTTTTAAAACAAGAGACATTTGAAAACGATGGTTCTTTAGCGAGTAGCACTACTAACATTTATGCTGAGAAAAAAGACTTAGGTGAAAATCGTATTTACTCTTACTTACAACACCAGATGAGCTTTACGAAAGGCAATGGGAAAGAAGAATTAATTTCATCTAACGAAGTATCATCACCTTTGTTACAACTCGTTTACTTAACAAAGAAAGACATTTCAAGATCTAGCTCGAACATCATCAACTCTTTAAGTAATTATGAAATTAATCAAGACCAATTTCTAGTACTTCAAAAATCTTCACAAACGTTTGATGAAAACTTAAAAAAACTTCAGTCTGACGTATTGATGGTATACGACGAAGATGGACAGTTAATTACTAAAAAACAAGCTGGTATTGAAAGCTATTTTTCTTATGACTTCTTAGGGAGAATTGCCCAAACGTCTGATCAACGAGGTAAAGCTGCTCAATACACTTACCACCTTACGACTCCCCTTATTTCCGACTTGAAGGAAGATGGAGTCTCTCGCCACTTCGACTATGACTTCGTTACAAACTTTGTAAATATGTCATCAATCAACTCTACAGCAACTTATTATAAGTGGAGCACTGATGAAGTTCTTCTGTCTGTAGATCGTGAGTCAGATGATAAAAAAGTTAACCTTTACCAACTCACAAAAAATGATCTTAAATTTGAAATCACTACCGCTGATTCGACTAGAGAGTATTCTGTCGATGGCTTTGGAAGAATTATTGAAGTTCGTAAATTATTAGATGAGCAAACAACTATTGAAAAGGTCGTTACTTATAACGATATGGACTTACCTATTCGCTCTCTACTTCCTCGCTTCCAGGATGAAAGAGCAAGTGTAGCATTATCGTACGAGTACGATGCACTTGGACGCCAAAAGAATGAACTTCTTAGTGGTTCATGGAATAATTTTAATGTTAATTTCTTAAAAAAATCTACTTATGACAGCGAAGGAATGTTTAAACAATCTGAATCATTAAACGATTCGATCATTAAAAAAACGACATTCTGGAACAATGAGCGTGGTCAGGTAATTGCGCACGAAACGCCATCTGAAAGTGTTAATTTTTCGGTTAGTTCATTAGGCCAAATTTTAAGCGTAAAAGAAATTGCTGCAAAATACTCATATGATGAATTTGGAAAATTAAGCTCAACTGTTTCAGCAAGCTTGCCTTGGGATGAAATGTTTCAACAATTTTCACCTTTAGCTAATAAAACATCATCGATATCAGGTGATATCAATTACGATGCATACAATAGAGTTTTATTAACTAAAAACTCTTCTCTAACTGCTGCCCTTGAAACAAGCTTTTCATATGAACAAGGATTGCCACTATCAAGTAAATCACTTTTTGATGGAAAAACTCTACTCGCTCAAAATACGTTTGATAGCGCTAGACATTTAATTCAAAAGTCATTTAACAACACAAAAACATCTCTAAACTACGATTCATTCGATCGTCTGCAGAACGAAAATATCCAAACAGAGAAAGAGAATTATAATATTTCTTATAATTTCACAGAAGGGCAACTAGCATCGATGGCCCCTTTTATTAAATCAATTGAATACGATGCCGGCCAAAAACCAACTTTAATTGAGTTCAATAATAAAGTTATTTTAAATTTTAACTATGACCTTTTTCAAAAAATAGATTCTATTCAAATGGCCTTGAATGGACCTAAATCTGTCGGTATTATCTATAATGAAATGAATAATGGAAAACCTTCCAAGCTATACTCAAATGTCCGCTTCCATGGTCTATCTCAAAAAAATAAAGCTTATAGCTACTCTGAAAACTTATTCTTAAAAAAGCAGCCACGCTTAACAAACATTTCTAAGAATGTAAGTTATGCCCAATCTAACTTAACTGAACTTAATGACTTCCATTTCGAGTACGAAAATGACCTATTAGTTAAAATTTCTCATCCTCAATACGGAACTTTCAAGAACTTCGTTTCTCCTGATAAATTATGGAAAGGTACTTGCCCTGAAAACTTTAAATCTTTAAACGAATGTTTTCTTAAAATGAATGCTGATGAATTCCAGGTTCAAGGTAAATACACTCGCGCGATCAGAGTTCAGGGAAAAATAGTAGGAGTCCTTTATGCTGGAGAATTCTATCCTGCCCTAACTGACCACCTTGGAAGTTTAATTGCACTTGTCTCACCAAAAGGAGATTCTCTTGCTTTTGAACGTGTGTATAATGAATGGGGTGAGAAAGAGTCTGTTTTGGGAGATAAAGATCTTGAAAAGAATATCCCATGGGCGTTTGCGGGGCTAATTCAGCATCCATTTTTTAATGGTGAAGTATTGCAGTCGGAAACTAGACAATATATTCCAGCCTTAGGGTTATGGGGATCTGCTGATAATCTTGTTAAGTGGAATCCAAACGCTTTAAAAGGGCTTCCTGGGAATTGGTCTCCTTTCTTGTATGCAAGTGGTGACCCGGTTAATTTCATCGATCCTACGGGGCACTACAATCTCGCTGCGAGCGATGGAGCGTCTTTCAACATGAATTTTAGAGAAGAGCTTAAAGTTGATGACTTTAAGAAGTGGAACTCTACTGAAGGACTTGCATATAAAGCACAAGCTCAAAAAAACCTTGGTAAAGTTATAGTGGGTGGTGTTGGAATGCTTGCGTCTGCAAGTCTTAGCGGCCCAGCGATTGCTGGCGGCATGGCAGGTGCAAGAATTTTAGCACTAACCACCAGTTTGGAACTAAACGTAGCAAGAGTGTCAGTTGGAATGTATATTGCTAAAAACCCTGAAAAGGTGGCAGACTATACTGCTTCTATAGCAAGTGCAGTGGGTGATATTTTTTCTGGAACAGGCTCAGTCCCAACAGAAATACCAAGTAATAAATATGAAATGTTAAAATTTACACTTGAAAGAATGATCGATATGTATTCGCTTTATGAGGACTATTAATGAAAATTTTAAAAAATATAATAACTGCATTTTTGATATCTCTATTCTTTGGGTTACTAGGCTATTATGAATTTTTCACAATGCACTCTCCGACGGGAAGACCACTACTTGTAAAAAACAAACATGACTTAGCCGTATTTGTTGTAATTCTTTGGGGACTACTTTTTTTCATACTAAATGGTAATATACTTCTATATAAAAAGAAAAATGAAGAAGAATTTAAATTAAAAAACTTCAGGAAAGATAAAAAATAATCAATCCAATAGTGATTACTTGATACTTAAAAGATATGAAAAACAAAAAAATTATAGCGCCAACTATTTTAGCAATAATATTTACTTTCTTTATTTATTTTGGATTTATTACTCCTAGGCAAAAGTTCACAGCAGACTTAATTAGAGTAAATAATATTTTTGAATTCATTACATCGCTTATCGTCTCTTTTATAGCTTTTTATATCTTCTTCAATGGACCTATATACTTAAAAAAGAAAAAAGAAGATAAAACTGAAGAATTTCGCAAAAACAAAAAGTCTTAAAATTATTAATGAGAGCTAATATGAAAAGTATCCTATACTCCATTCTTTCTGCCTTTATTTTAGTTATTCTAAGTTCACTTGAAATTAGTAAAGATATTAAACTAGGATATGGAAGGACATTGTACTTAGAATCCATGAATCAAAAACTAGCTGTATTTTTTGGTATGGCCCTTTTTTTCTATTTTATGATTTTCAGAAAAAAGAAGTAGGATTTAAATTAAAAAACCTTAGAAAATAATAAAAAATATTATTACCACCAATTCTTTCTTCCATATTCACTATTTGTGCAAGGTTAAGAATTAACGGTGAACGCTAAACTTGAACATACGAGAAATTGAATAATGAAATTTACATATCAAATACCAAAATTGAAAAAAATAAAAATTGATAATCGAAGATTTCGTATGTGGCTTGAAGATGAACAAGGTGAGGAATTAACTTTATATGAAGATGAAATTAATTTTAGTACAATAATTTTAAATGGTGCCATTAAGATTGATAGTATAAAGCTTGGTAAATTTTCAGACCAAGTAGTAGCTGATGTGCTCATTAATAAATGGTCAAAGTACTTTATATCTACAGTCTATGGTGGGTTTTATGTATTTTGCATTTTCAATGTACCTAATTCTTTAATACTTAAATGGACTTTGGGAATGATTTTACTTGCTGTCCTTATGTACTTACTTGCATATCCAATTCTGAAGTATGAAGTTAAATCATCTTTAATATCGGAAATTAAATAAACATGGCCTAAGAATATGAAAAAAACAGAAGAATCATATTGCCTACAATTCTGACCATAATCTGTGCAGTGATATTTCATAAATCACTGCACATCCCATAAGAACTGTAATCAACATCAAGTAAAAATAAACATTCTCATGAATTTCACTTCTTACTTAGATTTAATAATCCCATTAGTTAAATTCTTAAGCTTCAGATACTCAGCTCTCTCACGCTTCATCTTTTCTTCCTGATCACGTTTCAAGTCCGCTGCATCGGTAATCGCAGCCGGTACACGGCCCTTTTCCTTAGCTTTAGCAAACTTCTTATCACCAACTTTACCTTTTACGATTTTTTCATAGATAGGGTTTCCTTTATCATCAAGAAGAACCTTACCATCTTTTACAACTGCAATAATCTCTTTAACCATCCCACCTTCTTCAATATAAAAAGGTGTACCGTTGAGTTCCAGGATACGGTTAGAAATAGTCTGAGTGGCCTTTTCTGTCGTCATACCATCAACTGTAGTGATAACGATCCCTGAGGGAAGAACCTTGTTGTCGGCATTATTAGAAGACGTAAGAGTCGCAGAGTTCATCCCACTTCTTCCAGAAGAAGAATTGGCGTTCGTTGCTGAATTGCTCGCTCTTCCTGCATCGTAATTATCAGCGGCCTTTGGAGCTGCTTCCTGTCTTGCAGGGGCACCTGAAGAACCATTGCTGTATGAAGAAGCGTAAACGTTATTTGCCTGAGATTTTTGTTGCTCTACGACCGGTGCGGCCACTGCAACTGCGGCAGAAGACTCTTTCTTTTCTTTTGCGGTCTTCAGGTCAGCAATTTGCCCTTTAAGATCTTTGATCAGCGCATTTTCTTCATCAATTTTCTTTTGTTTGACTCTATTGTTTTCTGCTTCTTCGTTAGCAGCTTTCATCTTATCAACTTTTTCTTCAGCTGATGCCAGACGCTTCATAAGATCGGTCATCTTAGTATCATTGGCCGCATTGTTAGCAGCAACAACTGGCGCTGCTACGGCTTCTTCTTTCTTTTCAGCTTTATCTTTTTTATCGTCTTCATCAATTCCATAAGCTCCAGGCGTGAAGCTTTGGTTGAATTGATTTGCAAAACTTGAACTTGTGGCCTGGGCCCCTGCCAGAGCACTATCTATGCTCGCACTCGAATCCACTTCGGCCGAATCACCAAGTTTTGGCTCGATTGCTTTTGCTGAATCACTTTTTGCAGAAGGAGTTTCTCCAATATAACTTGTAAGCTTTTCTCTTGTGCTATCAACTGCATCCTGGCTTGGTCCGGCCGCCATTGCTCCGACAACAGATCCAAAACCACCTGCTCCTTTATGTCCTTTATCAGAGGCCATGTCGTTGTATTCTTCGCTCGCCAATCCGAATGATAAACATCTTCTGGCATTTACAAGAGTGTCGTAATCTTTTTCATTGAAAGTGTCACCCATGAAACTTTTGAATCTTTCAAAGTCTTTTTCACTTTTTAAATCTCGTGAAGAAAGATGCTCAACTGAAAGAGAGTCTTTCGATAGCGTTTTTCCAAGAGAAAGTGTTGTCATGTCTTCACATATTTTTTTAATATCTGTCGTTTCAGTACAACTTGAACTTGAGTCCCCTAATACGGCCTCTGCGCGACTTTTTCTGAATGTATTAAAGCTTGATGCAAAAGATTCTTTTGTTAGTTCTTTATTTTCATAGATTGAAGCCAGTTGTCTGAACTTCAACATTTTTTTAAGTTTTGGTTTTTCAGAAACAGAATCAAAATCATAGGCCAGAACCGGATCTTTATAACGGTCTCTTGAACCCAGCTCCATTTTTGCCAGGAACATGTCACCTTTTTGTTCTGAATTAGCGTTTTTAAATTCTTCGGAAGTCACCAGCTCTGCAAGCTCATTTACATAAGCAGAATCAGTGTCTACACTCTTTTGTACTTTTTCATTAATACGGTATTCATTATATTCAATAACGAAAGCAACCTTAGGTATTTTTTCTTTTTCTTTATAGCTACTAAAATTTAAAACAGTCGCTTCGCCCTTACTAAAGCAGCCATTACCAAACTTACAGTTTGCCTGTTGATCAACGAAGACTTCATCTAATAAACTTAAATTACAAACTCCACCTTTTTTAGGCTGGTAACGTGAATTACATTTATCACCTTTGATATCAAATTTTTTCTGAGCAAATTGTCTTAGGATTTCTAAGCGGTCCATCACTTCAGAGTTTTGATCCAGAATATTTTTCGCATAGTCTTTGGCGACGATTTCGTTCATTAACTTATCGGCACCAGCAGAATTCACCTGCATCTGTGAAACGTTTTTTCGGCAAGCGATAGCTTCCTGGCATGATGATGTACTAAAGCGAAGAAGATTTATATTTCTTGTGTCTGTACATGTGAAAAATTTTGAAACACTTTGATTACTTTGTGCCCATCCAATCAACTTATTATTTTGGAATGTATCAATACTCTGACTACAACCTGTTGCAGTTGCTTCTGAAAACTTCACACCTTCAGTTGAAGATTTATCCAACAAGAGAGTCACTGGTTTTTGCGCTAGTCCTAATGAGTCGGCCGCTGAAGTAAAACTGGTTTCCGCAGCAAAAGCTGGCGGAATAAACGCTGCAACGAGTACGACTAAATTTACAAAAATCTTCATATTGAGACTCCTACCTACTAATCTTATCGGGTATTTCTGATAAATCTTGAGCATTTAACTACGTTTCCCCCCTCTGACTATAAAAACAGGTAATTATTAGAATCTCCTCTGAAAATTAGTGCCTCTAAAATTTGTCATACCCGATTTTATTGATCTAAAATTATTTAATAAATAAGAGGTAAACATGACGAAGATATTAACTGACGAACAGGCAAATTACTGGAGCGAGCTCTCTCACACTTTCGTGTGGAAGAAAAAATGGGACACACTAATTAGTGGTGACTTCATTAAGGCCGACGTGAAATGGTTTAATGGTGGCGAACTTAACATCACTGAAAACTGCCTTGATCGACACCTTGAAGACCGCCGCCAGAAAAAAGCGTTGATCTTTGAACCCAATAATCCAGATGAGCCTTCGAGCTTTTTAACTTATGGTGAATTGCACTTAAGCGTTTGCCGTTTTGCGAATCTTTTAAAGAACCGTGGAGTTGGTAAAGGCGACATCGTAAGCTTTTATATGGGAATGACTCCAGAGCTTATGATAGGGATTTTAGCGTGTGCGAGAATCGGGGCCATCCATACTGTTGTCTTTGGAGGATTTTCTCCTCTATCGCTTCGTGGACGCTTGGAAGACTCGAATGCTAAAATGGTTGTCACTCATGATGGAGCTTATAGAGGTGATAAAACCACGCCACTAAAAGACATGGTCGATGAAGCCGTTGAAGGATTGGACTTTGTTAAGACTGTTTTAGTTGTGAAGAGAACTCATCAAAAAATCACAATGAAAGAAGGCCGTGATTATTATTACGATGCTTTGATTAAAGGTGCTGAACTTCACTGCCCGGCGACTCCCGTAAAATCAGAAGACCCACTTTTTATTCTTTATACTTCAGGATCAACCGGAAAACCAAAAGGACTAGTTCATACGACTGCTGGTTATATGGTTCATGTTGGGAAAAGTTTTAAAGATGTATTTCAATATAAAGAAAATGATATTTTCTTTTGCACGGCCGACATCGGCTGGGTTACAGGACACAGCTACCTGACTTATGGGCCGCTATTAAATGGTGCAACGACAGTTATGTTCGAAGGAGTTCCTACTTATCCGAACGCTGATCGCCTATGGCAGATTATTGAGAAACATAAAATCACTCATCTCTACACTGCTCCAACAGCAATCAGAGCTCTGGAAAAATTTGGTCACGAAATTCCAGAAAAATATAAAATGCCAACTCTTAAAGTTTTAGGTTCAGTTGGTGAACCCATCAATGAAGAAGCATGGCACTGGTACGATAAATATGTTGGTAAAGGCCGCTGTCCGATTGTCGATACCTGGTGGCAGACAGAAACTGGTGGGATTATGATTTCACCTATTGCTGGAATTACGAAATTAAAACCAAGTCACGCCACTCTCCCACTTCCTGGAATTGATCCAATTCTTATGGATGAAAAAGGCACTATCATCACAGAGATGGTCGCGAGTGGAAATCTTTGCATAAGAGCTCCATGGCCTTCACTTGCCCGCACTATTTATGGCGACCACGAAAGATTCATTCAAACTTATTTTTCAACATACCCTGGATACTACTTCACAGGTGATGGTGCAAAACGAGATGCTGACGGATACTTTAGAATCACTGGACGTGTGGATGATGTTATCAACGTTTCAGGACACAGAATTGGAACAGCAGAAGTAGAAGATGCCATCAACGAGCATCCTGACATTGTAGAAAGTGCCGTTGTTGGACTTCCTCACCCGGTAAAAGGTCAAGGCCTTTACGCTTTCGTTATTCCAACGAATACTAAGCGTGATCCAGCTGAACTTGAAAAAGAGATTAAAGATATTGTTCAAAAAATTATCGGGCCAATTGCCAAGCCGGATTTAATTCAAGTGACAGAGGGTCTTCCAAAAACTCGTTCGGGAAAAATCATGAGAAGGATTTTAAGAAAGATCGTAGAAAATGACCTGGAAAATATCGGCGACATCTCAACGCTTCTGAATCCAGAAATCGTTGAGAAACTTATCGCAGAAAAAAAGAGTTTTAGTTAATTAAGGGATCTTGGCTTCGTTATTAATTTTAGTGATATGAGCTTCTATCGTCTTCATTGCATACGGTAGGAGCTCGGGCTTAAGGCCCACGTAAATGACTTCCAGGATTTCGTTCAAGCTTCTTCCCAAACCTAGTAGTTCTTTAATTTGATCTTCACGCTCTTGACGGTGTTTTAGAGTTTGAACAAGTTTATTTGTCCCACCAATAATGATCCCGTGACTTGGAATAAGATTTTTAGGATTTAAATCAATCACTCTGTTTAATGAATGGAAATATTTCTGCATATCTCCTTCAGGTCCACCAATCACAACCGTTCCGATTGTTTGGATAAGGTCCCCTACTAAAAACCAACTCATGTTATCTGGAGCAAGAGCAAGTTGCCCTTCATCGTGACCTGGTACTTCATAGACGCGAACGTCGTGGCCTAAACTTTTTGTGATCACATCACCTTCTTTGCGAAGAGTGATTTCGATTCCTTTAAAATACTCAGCACCGATGATTGTGTAAGTAAACTGACTCATCTCCATGGGCACTTTGAATCTTAAAGCGATGTCGCGAGAAAACTCATAATGATCAGGGTGATGGTGAGTGATAAAAATTCTATCAAAACCGACTTTCGAAACTGACTTAATAAATTTCTCAAGCTCGGCCTCATCTCTTGGAGATGGATCAATGAGATACTTCACTTGATCGTCATCGCCGATGATAAAAGAGTTGGTTCTATTGGCCGGAGGGAATGTATGCGACAGCGGTAAGTACTGACGGACACCATAGATTGATTCAATCATAGGCACTTCCGTTTCCGGATCGTGAGGCAGAGTCATTTCAATCGGCGTTGCGTGCTGTGGATTTTCTGCAAACGTTTTAAGCAGTGTCACAGCTGGAGGTACAGCTAACACATGGCCTGCTCTATATCTTTCAATTAAGTTTGCTGGAGTATTCCATTCGCCGAACTCAACTTCGTTAAGATCAATATCAAATTCGTGAGGTTTCTTAAGCATGATCTTAATATAATAATTTTTAAATCTATAAGGATTGAATTCTGGAGTGATGGCCAGACCGATATCATCAATACGCAAGACTTCGCCTTTAGCGATTGCTTCCAAAAGATCGTAGTTTAATTCTTCTTTTACTTCTCTGATAAGCGCGTGCAAAATTTGCGGCTTAATGTGAGCAGGCCAGATATCACCCGGTAGTGCTTCTGTGTTGTCACTCTGGTCTACCTTTCCACCTGGTGTGGCATAGTATCCAGGAAAAACTGCTAAGTAGTTTTGTCTCTTGATAAAAAAGATTTGGTCTTCTGTCGTAAATACTGCTGATACTGATTCTCTCATAGAGAGAAGTTTATCACTAAAAGAATTGATTTAGAAGGTTTTGAACTCTTTTTTAAGAATAGGATCTTTAAGGGTTTTGGCCGATTTTAGTAAACAAAGTCTTAGTGAGTGGGCCGCAATAATATCTTTTTCGATAAAACATTTTTGCAGTGCTTTTGCCATCGCCTCGGCCACAGCACGAGAAGTCCCTGTGAAGTCTTTTTTCCCCGAAGGAAAATAGTAATCAATTTGATCCTGATATAACAAGGCCTGATCGTAAATAATCTGCTCCCCGTCATAATAATCACCAATCACAAAAATATTGGGAGTTGGTGCAAGACTTTGGGGAAACAAGACTGTTTTACTTGTAATTGAGCGCTCCGTTCTTCCCGATGGAACAAACCAGATCGATGGCAGGTCTTTCACAACTTTTTCAGTTGAAATAAATCCTGAGGCCGTCAGCACCATATCTATCTTTTCTGTTTCAACAAAATCTATCGCCTTCTTCCACGCTGATGCTGTTTGATTTCCCCTATTGTCATAAACGACTAATGGGTAAATGGTCAGATTGATTTTTTTCGGAAGGTAAGACAAAAATTCATTTAAAACATTTTGTCCGTGAAAGCGTCCGCCGCCTTTAAGCTCTTTATCCGTTATTTTTTTACAGTTGTAGCTATTCGTCCCCGTCATATCACGAGCGGGCTTCACAACATGAGTTTTTGACTTAGTAAGGGCCTTTTGTGAGCAGAAGCCGGTATCAACGACTGCGATCTTCAAACTGGCATGAGCGGGATTTAAATTGATGAGTATGAAAAAAAAGACCGCTCCATAAAGGAGCGGCCTCATTAAAAAATTCTTTTTAAAGATGTGATTAATCAATGGCGAATGGGCGGTGTACAGCTGCATAGTCATAGGCCTTATTATAAAGCGCACCGAAATCCTTTTTCAAACTTTTCTTGAATGAATCTTCCATATCGTCCAAAACTCCATTAGTTGCGTTTTGGATCTTTTGCTTCATAACGTCTGATACGCCATCAGCTCCACTCATTGATGTCTTCACAGCGTCTCTTAATGCGATAGCAGAAAGAATCATTGGCAGTTTTGACGTTACTACACCACCAGAAGATGCGGCCTTCATTTGGTTATGGAAAAGTGTTCCATCTTCTTCAATCATCTTTGCCCATTTTTTGTCACGGCTGAAAATTCCACCAGACTCATCGTAAGCAGCATTGATGTTTACAACTTCAGACAGAGATCTTAAAGAGAAGATTTTCATCGTTTCGTTTGGAGTTGCATAACTCTCTGGAGTCATCGTTACTTTAAGGTCAGCAATTAACTCTGGTCCACTCATAATAAATTTCTGAGCTAGAACTAAGTCCGACGGTACTGCGTTTACACTCGATTGGATGAAAGCAGATGACTTCACAACCTCAGCAGCTCTGTGTGGGTTAGAGAAATACATTCTACGTTTTCCGTATAGTAAGCTTGCTGCATCTTTTAGAGATCCAAGGGACTTAACGTTTTTCAATCCAAGGTTAGCACTATCAACCATCAAGAAAGCTGATGTTTTTGACTTAGCAAGGAAGCTGTTTAAAGTCTTAACACTTGCCCCGTCTGAGTTATCTACTAACACTACCACTTTACCAGACAGACCGTTTGCGATCGTCGCTGCGTTTAAGCTCGCAAGTGATAAGTCCAGAACTGAAACTTTATCTGTTCCACCAGCAGCATTTAGAGCGTCAACGAATGTATCTAAACTTTTATCAGTATCAGCAATGATAACTGGAAGTTTTGCTTTTTCTACGTACTGAGCTTTTGCCATAGTGATGAAGTCTTGAGGTAAAACACCGATCAATACTCCGTTTTGCTCAACAGTTGCAGAGATTGATAGATCTCTATAAACATCTTGCTCAGATGTAACCAGAATCTCAGCGTCAGTTAAACTTACACTTGATGCAACAGCGGCCACATTAGAGAATTCTTTTGTAATGATCGCGTTTTGAGAATTCGCTAGAAGCTTAATTTTAAGCTCACCTTTATATTCACGTTTCGAATTATTCGTTAACGTCATTTTAAGTTTATTCTTAGATCCTTTTAGCAATTGAGACTCAAGTGATAATCCTGCAAGAGATAATGGGTAAGCAACTCGAACTGCTTTTTGGTCAGCTGCTTTTACAATTCCATTAGATGCTTTGTCATAAAAGCGTCCTTCTACTGCATCGTTTGTTGCAAGTGGAGAAACAACACTTAGGGCCGATCTGAATACACTTCCTAAACCTGCAGTCACAGAACCTTGAGCTGCACCTTTAACAATAACTAAACTTCTTGCTGGAACTTCTGGAAGTTTTACTGCAGCTCCGTTTTCTAATTGAACTGAAACATTTGTTGCCGATTTAAATCCGTAATTTCTTAAAACAACATTGTGGTTCGTTGTCTCACCTGGTTGGAAAACTCCATCCAGAAGAGCAACACCTTTAATCCCGCCATCAAGCATGTCACTTGATACGAATTCTAAGATTGGGTTGTTGTTATAAATCGCAATAACTTCTGCCGTTCTTTTTTGACGGTAGATTTCTGTTTGAGCAGCAATGTTTGCTGTAAATGTATCGCTTTCTACGCGGTCATAGTTAGCACGTCTAATATCTTCATATCTTTGGTTGAAAGCAAATAGTTCTGATTCAGTGTAACTAGCTTTGTATTCAGCACTTGATCTTGATGGTGATGAATCCAGTTTTTCAAAAGCAATTCTGTAAGCTTCAGCTCTAACGATTGGGTAAGTGCGGGCGTACCCTTGCGCATCACCATCACGTCTACCTTGATCAAAGTAAGATGGGTATTCACGACTTACTGCTGAGTCGTAAGCTGTTCTGTAGTTTTGGTCATAGTATTGATTGTAATCAGCATCGATTCTTCTTTGGAATTCGAAACGAGCGTATTGTCTATAGTTAAAGTTGTATCCATCAGCGAAGGCCTTAACCATAATTTCTTTGCTGTGGTTAATTCTTGGCTTGTAGTTTGGACCGTTAAAGTCCCCTGCGTATTCTGGAGATCTTCTCTGGAAACTACCAGCGAATGATCCATTTAAGTTTACTGATTTTAATTCACCTGATTCTAATTTTTTTGTTGTTTCAAGTTCACCGATGTTGCGTCCATCAGCTTGTCCAGTTGATACAGCACGTGCCATTCCAGCTTTTTTACCTTGGTCAGTTCCTACTGCAGCAGCATTACTTGCATCACCTCTTTTAATTCCGGCAACACGTCCTTCTCTTGAACCTGCACTTTTATTTCCGTTAATTGTCCCTTCATTTGTTCCGTCTCTATTTCCATCAAGAGTCGCGCGAGATGTTCCTTCGCGGTCTCCTTGCTCAGCTCCAGCTCTATAGTAACGAGCTTGCCCGTCTACTGTTCCTTGTTGTTGACCATCGTATCGCCCATCAACCGTTCCGCGATCGTAAGCCGTTTTAGCTGAAAGATCAGCTCCATCCATTGCTCCGTCACTTTGTCCAACGCGAGCACCTTCTCCGTTAATTTTCTTAACAGCTACAATTAAATCATTTCTGTATTGTTCCTGGTTGCGACCAGCGATTTGCATTCTTTGGCGAGCGTCTTCTGTTCTTCTTGCTGAAATATTGAAATCATTTCTAATTTGATCGATGCGAACATTTAAGGGAGCACTTTCTAATTTTACAGCTCCGGCCTGACGAGACTTTTCAGCGATCTCAGCGTCTAGTCTTGCGATTTCAGCAGTTGTCGTTGTGATGGCAGCAGCGTTTACTTCTGGTTGTTGTTTTAGGACTTCTAGATTTCCAGCAAGTGCTTTGCGGCCTGTTGCTAATGAATCAATCTCTCTTTGAAGAGCAGCTGATCTTTCATCTAATGTGCGTTTTTGAGTTTCTAGAACTCTTAACTGATCTGCTAGTTGATTTTGTGATTGTTCTGCACGAACCACTTCGATCTTAGCGTCTTCTGCTCTTCTTACCATGTCGCTTAATTCGCGATCATCGCTTAATCTAAAAGATTGGTTACCAATGTAACCAGGAATTTCTCCGGCAGCATTCGCTTCAACAGCTCCTACTAAGGCGGCGATCAGTAAAAATAATCGTGTGAATAAACGCATAATAAGAGTCTCCCAAGACGACACCAAAATAATAAAAAACGGTTTTTAGGGCCAAAAAGACACTACACTAGTGTCTAATGGTCTCCAAAAACAGTCCGTTATTTTGGTGGAGTTATTATCACATGAGCTTAATGCAAGCACATGGCCAATACTTTATTAAATTTGTTCGTTAAGAAATAATGTTTCATCAGACCCTGAGCTTGTAGTAACTGAATCAGTACAAGTCATCTCAGCAGTCTTTAAGATCATTCCAAAATTTAGGATATTAATTTTTTGTTTGAAAACAGTAACGGCAACATCATGCCCATCAATACTATCAATTGAATCGCTTAGAATTTCTCTTTCACCGGTCCACTTAACTTCAATGCCAAAATCTTCATCGCTGCTATAGTCTTCAAGATTAATTTTTGCTTTAGAAATAGGTGCGCCTGAACCTTCAGCCGGAAGAACTTCCATTTCAGAAATACCATTAGCAACATGCAATGAGATCCCTTCGCTACTCGTACATTTTAGTTCCCAGGCACCTTCTGCAAATACATTTGATGAAATAGTAAGAATGATAAAAGTAATGAAGATTTTCATAAGTCCACCTGTGGTCTTTAAAGTTATAATGGTGAGATTATAACCGGCCTTTTGGCCTTACAGGTGGACGTATGAACTAATTACATAGGCCTATAAAGAACTGTACATATCATAGCGAACCTGACGGTAGCCCTTGATGTTTTCCAGCGCCTTAAGCTCTTTAAATGACAATGCCTGATTCAGGATTCGCGACCTTATATCAGAGCTGATCTTTCTTTCTTGTTTGTGCCAAGTCGTAAGGATAGCTCTCAAAAAGCGCGCGTGTCTCATGATTTTCAGCATCCATTTACTAGGTGAAAAATCAAACTCGATCTTCTTTTCGCCCAAATCGAAACTTGGTCTGTTTAAGAAGGTCTTCTTATATGACGTTCCTAAATCACCATACGTTGTATCGTCCGAAAGTTTCCTCATCGGGCTGATCATCATATGAGCAATATAGACTTCATCTTTAATGAAATAAGTTTTAGCGATGGATCTAAGGGCCATGGCAAAAAGATTAGACTCTAATCCTGCGTATAAACTTACTAGTTTTTTAACATCACCGACGAATGAATCGATATGTGCTCCACGATCAAAAATAATCATGTCGTGTAAGTATCTTGCAATAAACTCTTCAGGGATTTTAAACTCTGCTGGAATCAATTTTACAATTTCACTTTTTTTAGCTTTAAAAAGCTCTACTAAAGATGAACCGTTAAATAATGAACTGTCTTTTAATGAGGCTTCGTAAAGATCGATCATCGGAACCACTGCGCTGGCGATTCTTAAGTCTTCGCCAAGAGCAAGTCTTCTTCCTAAAGTGAAGGCCTTTAGGTTGTTGGCAAGTTCTGCTTTTTTCATCGTGCGGGTAAAAGCGTCTTCTAAGTCTTTCAGGTCAAAAGGAATTAATCCCATTTGAAAAGCAGCTCCAAGAATAATGGCCGAAGCGTAAACACTCTTTCCTAAATGATTTTCTGACACTTCTTTCATTGGAAGAAGTTTCACTCTTTCTTTTAAAACGTTTTGCAGTTTTTCAGAAAGGGCGATTTCATTAATTGGATCGCGCTCAGCTCCTCTATCTAATAGAAGAGTTAAAGGGATCTGGAATTTTTGATCCAGGATCGCCATTCCTTTTGCATTTAAAAAATTCAGGTGGTGAGATCCATCTAATAAATCCGGAGAAAGTAATACGTCAGCTCCACCCATTGGTGTAACTTGAGCGTGGGACTTCCCTTTCTTATATAGTGCTAAATGGCTCGTTACGTTTCCATTACGTTGAGCAAGACCTTTTTGATCAACGAATTTAAAATCAATGTCAGTGCGGTTCCCCATCACTTTTGCAGCTTCGGCAAGAACACGTGAAATGGTCGTGACTCCTGATCCACCAACACCAGTTACAACGGCACGGTAATCGACACCGCTTGCGATTGAATCGAGAGTTTTCTTTCTGTCTGGTAATGGAAGTTCAGTTTTCAAATCAACTGAGTTTCCATTGGTATTGGCACGGTATTTAGTCGGGTGGTAATCCGCGACTTCAACCAATTCAAAACTTGGGCACACTTTAATTTTTGTACAGTAACTATCGCTCACACAAATTTGTGGATCAATAGTGACCTTCGTTCCGTAAGCATCAAAAGTTTGTGAAAGTCCCGGGCATCCCGTTAACTCAACACAAGCACGGCAGTCTTCACAAGCATCAGTATTGATCTGATAAAACTTCTGAACTGGGATGGTTTCGTTCTTATTAAAGATTTTTCTCTCTTCAGCTTTTTTGCGGCCATGAAAAGTCAGTGCACACTCTTTATTAGAGATAATAACTTTCGTGCCTTTCTTTAAAATCATTTCACGCATTAAGTTCTGATAAAAGTATCTATCACTCGGATTGATTTCAATCGCTTCTTGAACACCTAACGCTGTTACAAGTTTCAACATATCCTGAGCTGGACGTTTAAATCCTTCAACCGACTCACCTGTACGTGGACTCATCTGGTGACCAGTCATTGCTGTGTTGTCGTTATCAAGAAGAATATAAGTGATGTCGTGATTCATCTGAACAGAGTTTGAAATATCAGTAATCCCCGAATGAAAGAATGTTGAGTCTCCCATTAAAACAACCGAAGGATTCGTCGTAAATAAATCCAGACCTGAACCTAATGCTCCCCCTTGCCCCATGGCCGAAAGGTTGTGCATTTCTTTGAATGGCTCAAGAAAAGATAATGAATAACAACCTACATCTCCATGAGAGATTAGATTGATATTTTGTCTTTTTAAATGGCCTCTTAAATCTTTTAATAGTGAAAGAGTTTCTCTATGCGGACATCCCGGACAAAAAGTCGGAAGTCTTCTTGGCATGATTTCATTTAACGTCACGCCTGGAACTGATGGATGGCAAGCGCCCAAACCAAGCTTGGTAAAAAGAGTTGAAACTTTATCTAAAACTAGATCGTAATTTAGACCGCCAGATATTGGGAAACCTTCAGCACCATCAAAGCTTTTTCCGTAGATTTTGCACTGAAGATTGTTTCTATTGATCACTTCTCTTAGTTCAGTTTCTAAAAATCCTCTTTTTTCTTCAACAACAATTAAAGTTTCAAGGTTTTTTAAGTATGGAACTAATAGGTCATCAATTAATGGATAAGGTGCTGCCACTTTATAGAGAGAAAAACGATCAAGAGCATCGTTATCATCAAGAACTTGTTTTAAGATTTCAAAAACGGCACCACTTGTGATGAAACCAACTTTTGAATCCATATTTCCAAATTTTAAGTCTAGAGATTTTGCTTTTAAAACATCAAACACTTTCGGGAAACGATCTTTGATCATTGCCACGTCAGCTTTAAATGAATTGGGTGGAACCATAACGTTTTTTGAAAGATCAAAAGTCGCTGGGTCCAGTTCAATTAACGTTGGATCGATTTTTACTTCTTCTCCAATTTCAACACGCCCACCACCTTCGGCCATAAAAGTTGTCAGTAGTAATCCCTGATAAACCGAAGTTTCCAGAGAAATTTCTAAAGCAACTTTAATCCAGTCTTTCAATTCCTGTGGAGTTGATGGATCTAGAAAAGGAATGTGTAAATGTTTAAATAAATATCTTGAGTCAGCAGGGCTTGAGGTAGAAATCGACCAAGGGTCATCTCCAACAACAACAACCACGCCACCAGTTCCGGGATTTGCGAAGTTACCTACCGAAAGAGCATCTGCCGCCACATGAAGTCCCATGGATTTCATCGCAACAAGTGCATTTTTGTGAGCTTGTTTTGCACCAGAGGCCATCGCAGCGGCATTGGCCTCACTGTTGGCGATTACGACACGAATGCCTTTTTCTTTAAACTCGTTTTTTCTTTCATAGAGAATATTGAAATAATCCGCTAGCGGAGATCCAGGATATCCGGTGTATAAATGAAATCCGGCCTCCAGTGCGCCTTGGATAATAATTTCGTTGCCGTTGAGAATTTCAGTTGTCATTCTTATCTATGCTCACTCTAAATTAATTTTTTGAAATAAAGAGTCTCATAAAATTCATATTAAGCAAAATAACAGTGCGACGATTGCAGGTATTCCCTGGATAAAAAAGATTCTTTTATTTACAGAATACCATCCGTACAAGCTTGCAATGATGACACAATCTAGAAAAAAGATTTTTAACGGCAATGCCATATGCTCTGGAGCAAAAACCGACCATAAAAGACCGGCCGCAAGAAAACCATTATATAATCCTTGGTTAGCCGCTAAAACCGCACTTCTTTTTGCAAACTCAGCGTCATTTTTGAAAGTTTTCATCCCCAAAGGCTTCGTCCACATGAACATTTCCAGATAAAGAAAATATAGGTGCAAGACAGCAACTAAAACCACGAATCCATTTGCCAAAATATTCATAAAGTTTCCTCTTAAATTTATCTTTCGTTATTTGCTAAATACAAAATGCTAATGTTACTATTTTGGAACTTTTTTAATGAAATTACCAAGGAAAAACTCATGTTTAAAATGACTGCGATTTACAAAGTTCCATCTGACGTTAATGCATTTGCTGATTGGTTTGCAGCTCATACTGAACTTGTTAAAAAAGTTCCTCTTACAAAAGAAATCAGAGTGACAAAAATTACTGGTGGCCCTCGTGGTCCAAGTGACCTGCATTTAATCACTGACCTTTTATTTGCTTCAAAAGAAGATTTCAAAACGGCAATGAGTTCTCCAGAAAACATGGCATGCGGAAAAGATGCTTTCACAAACTACAAAGACATCGTTTCAGTTCACTTTGCTGAAGAAGAAACAATTAAGGTTTAATAAAAATGGAAAACATTTTACTAGAGTACCCTTACAAAAATAACGAGCACATTGCTTTAGTCAGACTTAACCGTCCTAAAGTTCTAAACGCTCTTTCAACTGATTTAATGAACGAGCTGGTTGATTGCATGCTGGAGCTGGATCAAAATCCAAGTGTCCGCGTGATTATCTTAACTGGTAACGAGCGCGCGTTTGCTGCTGGTGCGGATATCGCCCAAATGGTGACAGCGTCTCCTATCGATCAAATTAACGACAACCGTTTCCGTACTTGGGAAATGTTACGTTTAATCACAAAACCAATCATTGCTGCCGTTAACGGATTTGCTCTTGGTGGTGGATGTGAGCTGGCGATGTCATGCGATTTAATTATTGCTGGTGACGACGCGAAGTTTTCTCAACCGGAAATTAAAATCGGAACGATCCCTGGTGCCGGTGGAACACAACGCCTGACTCGCGCGATTGGAAAATCAAAAGCGATGATGATGGTTTTAACTGGTGACATGATTGATGCCAATACAGCATGTGACTGGGGACTAGTGGCAAAAGTTGTTCCTGCGCCGACTCTTCTGCAAGAGACATTTGAATTAGCTAAAACAATTGCTGATCGTGCTCCTGTAGCTGTTCGCCTGGCAAAAGAAGCTGTTAACAAATCTTTTGAAATGACTTTAAAAGATGGAATGGATTTCGAACGTAGGAATTTCTATTTAACTTTCTCTTCTCTTGATCAGAAAGAAGGAATGAAGGCTTTCATGGAAAAACGTTCTCCAAACTATCAAGGAAACTAAACATGTCTCAATTTAAGTTTATTAAATATGTCGAAGACAACAGAACTGTGACGATTACTATGAATCGTCCGGAGCTTTACAATGCGCTAAATGCAGAAGCAAAGATGGAAATTGTTCAGGCAATCCGCGAGGCCAACAAAAGCCCTAACGTTCACTCGATTATTTTAACGGGCGAAGGAAAAGCATTTTGTACTGGTCAGGATCTAAACGACAGAAGCGTTCAAGCTTCAAATAATGCAATTGATTTAGGTCACACTCTGCAAACAGAATGGAACCCGTTAGTCACAGCTATTCGTGATTCAAAAAAAATCGTGATCGCTGCGGTTAATGGAGTTTGCGCTGGTGCCGGTATTTCAGTAGCGATTTCTTGCGATTTGATTGTAAGTAAACCCGCAGTGAAATTTGTAGGAGCTTTCAGCAAACTTGGATTAGCTCCAGATGCTGGATCGACTTATATCTTTTCACGTGCACTTGGATACCAGAAGACCATGGAATTTTTCTTAATGGGTGAAGCTCTTACATCAGAAGAACTACATGCCGCTGGTTTAGTTAATGCTTTAAGTGATGATCCTTTGGCAAAGGCCAATGAGTACGCTCAAAACATTAATAAGCTCTCACCTCTTTCAACTGAGATGATTAAGAAAAACATTAAAGCGTCTCTTGATTCAAATTATAACGAATCAATTGAGCGCGAAACCCACGTTCAACGTTTCCTTGGAAATAGCTCAGACTACAAAGAAGGATTGACGGCATTTTTAGAAAAAAGACAACCACAGTTTACGGGTAACTAAGCGGAAAAAATGCAGCCGCAGCTGCATTTTTACTTCGCTTGAATGAATAAAAAGATAAACAACTTAACCAGAGATCCGCTTAGCATATTTAAGGAGAATTTATGACAACTACAGCACGTTCGTACGCACCAGAAGAGCTAAAACTTTTCCAGGAAATCAAAGACGGAAGAACTTTCGAAGCAACTGATGACATGCCGGCATTCTACCGCAAGCATTTATTAAACCTTTTATGGATGCAAGGAGATTCAGAATACTCTGGAGCTCTTGGATACATGCCATACATTGAGAAAGCTCCAACTCTTCAAGAGAAAGTTTTAGTTGCTCAAATGGTTAAAGATGAAATGAGACACGCTTCAGTTATTTACAAGCTTCTTGAAGAACTTGGACAAAACACAACTGAGCACATCGCTAAGACTGATCTTGGGTACAAACTTGATGAAGACCAAATCAACATCGGTTTCAAAAGATTAAAAGACGACTACCGTGTAAATATTTTTTACTACGACATCAAGTACTGGACTGACTATATCCTATTCAACTTTTTAATGGATAGAGCTGCTGGTCACCAACTACAAGACACTTTCAACTCAAGCTACATGCCATGGAAGAAAGCGATCGAAGGAATTTACAAAGAAGAAGTTATGCACTTAGCTCACGGAGATAAGTGGGTTCGCCTTCTGTCAAAAGATCCTGAGCAAAAGAAATTCCTTCAAGAAAGACTTAACCTTTGGTGGCCAAGAGTTATGAACATTTTTGGTTCAACTCAAGGTGCTTCAAACGACCTTTACGTTAACCTTGGTTTAAAACAAAGAACGAACGGAGAAATCCGCGCGGTATTCGTTAAAGAAATCGAAGAAATGTGTGAAGAAGCAGGATTAACAATCCCTGAGTACAGAGAAGAAGATCAACCAGTCAGAGAAGCCAAAAAACACTAAGAAGAAAACTAAATGGAAATAAAAAGCGTCGTCGTTATTGGAACAGGAACTATGGGGCAAGGAATTGCCCAATGGTTCCTGCAACAGTCACTTACTGTAGAAATGGTTGATAGTAACTTTGAGTTTGCTCAAGCAGGGCAAGCTAAGATTTATGATCAGCTTGATACACTCGTGACCAAAGGCAAACTGCAGTCTGCTGATGTAGAGAAATTTAAACCGCGCTTACAGGTGAAACATCTGGCGGAAATTGATCCACAGGCAGATTTAATTGTTGAAGCTATTTATGAAGACAAGGAAGCTAAGAAAGATCTTTTTAGAAAACTTGATGAAATGATGAAGCCCAACGCAATCATTGCTTCCAATACGTCGTCTTTCCCTATTACTGAACTGGGGAAAGATTTAAGCGATGCCCGCCAGAAGCGCTTTTTAGGACTGCACTTTTTTAATCCGGCAACAATCATGAAACTAGTTGAAGTGATCAATGGACTGGAAACAGACCGTTCAATCTCAACAGAGTTGATTACCTGGTTTAACCAAAAAGGAAAAGTGGCCTGCGAGTGCAATGATGCTCCAGGATTTATCGTCAACCGCGTGGCCCGCAATTTTTATGGCGAGTCTCTACGTGCGGTTGAAACTTATGACTTAGAAAAAATAAAAGAAGTAGATAAGGTTATGCGTGAAGTGGGTGGATTTAAGATGGGGCCATTTGAACTAATGGACCTGATCGGAATCGACGTTAACTTAAGTGTAACTGAATCTGTCTATAAAGCTTTTTTTGATGAACCACGCTTTAAACCTCACCGTCTGCAAAAAGAGATGGTTGATGGAAAGCGATATGGAAGAAAAACTAAAAAAGGATTTTATAGTTATGAATAATGAACCAAATATTTTAGTTATTATCGATGACGTTCATCCAATGTTTGAATTGATAAAAACTCAATACGAAACCCGCAATGCTAAAGATGCGCTAGCAAGCTTTGAAACTTACGATCTGGTTGTAGACTTAACTCTCTTAAAGACGAAAGCTAAAATCGTTTTTCTAAAAGAGCTGGCAAGAACAACGAAAGCAGAAATCATCAGCGACCTGACACACTGCTGGGGAGAAATGGTTTTAAAACACACTCCTAAAGTCACTGGGGCCATCTCTCTTTTATTTTTCTCGCCTACAAATAGTGTTGAGTATTTCGCTCCTGCTGAAAAAGCACAAAAACAAATAGAAGACTTTCTCAAGAAACTTGGAAAAACCGGCGTTAAACATCAGGATTTAAAACTTGGTTTTCACTACCCGAGAGTTATTTCAATGATCGTCAACGAAGCCTACTTCGCTCTTGGTGAAAACCTGGCGACTCCTGAATCAATTGACCTCGCTATGAAAAACGGTGTGAACTATCCAATGGGACCTATTGAATGGGGACAAAAAATTGGATTGAAACATATCATCGATTTGCTTTCTGAATACTCAGAAATCACTGAAGACCCTCGCTACAGAATATCAACAGCATTAAAACTGACAGGAAAATATATATGAAAAGAACATTTATCGTTCATGCAAAAAGAACTGCGATTGGAAAACTAAACGGAAAACTTTCAACAGTTAGAGTTGATGATCTTCTGGCGCACGTTTTTACAGACATCAAAAACAATATCAACTTTGATCCAACGTTAATTGACGACGTCATCGTTGGTTGTGCTAACCAAGCTGGTGAAGACAATAGAAACGTTGCCCGCATGGCCGTTATTTTATCCGGACTTCCATTAGCTGTTCCAGGAACAACGATCAACCGTCTTTGTGGATCTTCCCTAGACGCTGTTATTGATGGATTCGGACGTATTCAAGCTGGTATCGCTGATTGTTTAATCATCGCTGGAGCTGAAAGCATGACTCGCGCTCCTTACGTTCTATCAAAAGCTGGAGACGCTTTCGGACGCGATCAAAAAATGTTCGATACAACTCTAGGTTGGAGATTTGCTAATCCTAAGATGGAAAAAATGTTTCCATTATTTACGATGGGTGAAACAGCGGAAGAAGTAGCTAACCTTTATAAAATCTCTCGCGAAGAGCAAGATCAATTTGCAGTGAACTCTCACAAGAAAGCAATCGCTGCTTGGGACAGAGGAGATTTCGCTGATGAAGTCCTTCCGGTTACAGTTGAGTTAAAAAAAGAATCATTCGTATTTGCAAAAGACGAATGCCCTCGATCTGATTCAACAATGGAAGCTCTGGCAAAATTAAAACCAGTCTTCAGAAAAGATGGTTCAGTGACTGCAGGAAACTCAAGCCCGATGAACGATGGGGCCTCTGGACTTCTTATGGTTAGTGAAGAATTTATGAAAAAACATAACCTGACTCCGATGATGGAAGTGACAGGAGCAGCGACTCGTGGAGTTCATCCGAACACTATGGGAATCGGGCCGGTTGAAGCAGTTAAAACTCTTCTACAAAGATACAATAAAAAGATTTCTGATTTTGATGCAATTGAATTGAACGAAGCATTCGCTGCTCAGTCAATTGGATGTATCAAAGGATTAGAACTTGATCCAAGTAAAGTGAACTTAAATGGTGGAGCAATCGCTATCGGTCACGCTCTTGGAAGTTCTGGAACAAGAATCGTGACGACTCTTGCTCATCAGATGAAGAAAAATAAGAACATTAAAGAAGGTCTGGCAGCAATGTGTATCGGTGTTGGCCAAGGGATCGCTGTAAGTTTTAAAAACGTTTAGGATTATTTATGATTAAGTCCCTACTACTCTCTCTTTTAGTTATTTCAGCGAGCGCTCATGCTGTCACTGAACCTCCTCACATTGGCCCTGTTGGCGGGCACTTCAGTAAGATTGAAATTTATCGAGTTGAAAAATTAATTGAAAGAAAACTTCAGGACAGTGACAAAGGTGCGGAGTCAGTTGAAGACCAACAAATTGCCATGCTTCTTGCAGTTGGTAAAAAGGCCAGCAAGTGGATTGAAGTTGTTAATACAGCAAGACCAGTTGGACAAAAACTTGATTTATCAAGTCCTGGGTCATCTGGTGGTATCCCAATGGATAATCCAATAAAGAGCAGCACTGAAATTATTATGAAATCTTATAATGATTTCTTAGCAAAGAGCTCACCTCTTATCACTGATGTTGTGACAAGCTCTCAAGAGCTATCAGTTAACCCACCAGTGAGTGATGAAGAATTTGTCACTACGTTAAGAACACTTGACCGTATCTACTCATCGACAATCAGATGGGCCGGTCAGCGCGAGTACAAAGCTTGGTACATCAATAAAGCAATTTACGACATTAGAGGATTTACTTTTTTAAAGAACACTCCAAACCTTGAAGAGACATTAAACTCTTATCCAACTCTCTCAACTGAAGATAAAGCGAAATACTACGGATGGCTTTTTGGACTTTGTAAGAATGGAGATTTCGGGCCTGCTGATTGTAAAGTTGAATTAGATAAATATGTTGGAACCAACAAATTATTTAACTTCTATAATCGCTTTCTAAAATACGGTCAGAGTATGCACGACCTGTTTTTTACTTTAAAGAAAACACGCGCAGAAATTAAGTGGAATGCTGATCGTACGATCTTGAATTCACCTTTTCAAACTCCTGAGCGCACTGACGTTCAGAAGTGGCTTAAAGAAAATATTGAAGACGAATGGCAAGGTGCCGGCTTCAATTTGGTGATCGATTATAAAAAGAATATGTCGAACTACCCTCGCATTGAATTCAAAGAAGGTGTCACGGCTCACGTTAATGAATTAGGTGGTAACTTAATTACGATGGAAGCGGAATACCCGATCGAAACAAAAGATCAAAAATATACCATTCGCCACGAGTACGGACACGTTATTGGTTTTCAGGATTGTTATCTTGAATTCTACGACACATCTGAAAAATCGATGGTCTACTATGAAGTCGACGTGAACAACATCATGTGCTCGAGAAACGGTAAATTACAAGCAACACATATTGAACAACTACAAAAGTCTTATAAATAACGAAGGAATTAAAAATGGAAATTAAACTATTCATCAACGGACAATTCAAAGACTCATCAGATAAGACAATTAGAACGTCTTATGACCCGTCTAACGGTGCAGAAGTGGCAAAGTATCATGTTCCATCAAGCAAAGACGTGGATGAAGCTGTAACAGCTGCAAGAGACGCTTTCTACAATCCTGAATGGAAAAATATGTCTCAGGACGCTCGCGCGGATATCCTGCTTAAAATTTCTGAAAAACTAAAAGAGCGCTCAAAAGAAATCGTTGATATTGAAGTAAGAGACTCAGGTTCTACTCTGAGAAAAGCAAAAGCTGACGTTCATAACACTGCTGCTTTTTTTAAAGTCATGAGCAAAGTTGCACGTGAATTAAAACTTAGTGTAAAAGATGAGACAGCAACGAGAGCTGGTTTTTCAATCAACTCACGTGAATACGCTCCGGTTGGAGTATGTGCTCAAATTATTCCATGGAATTTCCCTCTGGTTATGGCCGGCTGGAAATTAGGGCCAATTCTAGCGACTGGATGTACAACAGTATTAAAGACTGCTGAAGAAACTCCAGCATCTGCTGCTATTTTAGCTGAGATCATCCGCGATTCAGGAGTTCCAGCTGGTGTTGTAAATATCATTACAGGTGGAGCTGACGTAGGTCGCGCTCTATTATCACACCGTGAAATCCAAAAAGTGGCCTTCACTGGTTCAACTGCTGTTGGAAAAGAAATCTTAAAAACGGTTGCTCCAAATATTACAACTGCAACGATGGAGCTTGGTGGGAAATCAGCAAACATCGTTTTAGACGATGCTGATTTATCAATCGCTGTAGATGGCGCTCTTTACGCTTTCCTATACCACTCAGGACAAGCATGTGACTCAGGAACTCGCCTACTGGTTCAGGAAGGAATTTACGATGCTTTCATGGAAAAATTCCTGGAGAGAATCAAAGACGTAAAAGTCGCTCCGACGACAGATCCAAACGCAGGATATGGTCCGGTAGTTAATGAAAAACAAATGAAGACGATTCTAGGATTCATTGAAAAAACGAAATCAGAAGACGGAAAACTTCTTGCTGGTGGAAATAGAATTACGACTGGTGAATTTGCTAAAGGATTCTTCATTGAACCAACTGCATTTGAAATCACTCCAAAACATACAATCTTCCAGGAAGAAATTTTTGGACCAGTTGTTGGAATTACAAAATTTAGATCGGAAGAAGAAGCTGTTCTTCTTGCCAACAATTCAAAATATGGTCTGGCAGGTGCAGTATGGTCAAAAGACTCTGCACGCGCTCACAAGGTTGCTTCTCAACTTGAAGCTGGGACTGTGTGGATCAACGAGTACCATTTATTAAATCCAGGAATGCCATTTGGTGGATTCAAAGAATCTGGTCTTGGAAGAGAAATGGGGCCGGAAGGAATTATGAGCTACCTTGAAGTTCGTCACGTTTGGGAATCAGACTGTAATGAACGTGAAAAGAAAGTGTGGCTTGATGCTATTTTTTAAATCACTGTTAATATCTCTTACAATCTTTTTATCGGTCGCTCAGGCGGCCGATTTAAAAGAGATTATAACAAGCCGTGAACTAGGCAGCTGCCAGACCAACAATCTCGCTTTTTCAGCAATGAGATTCTACAAAGTCCCTCTTAATCAAAAGTATGAAGAATACGATCTTTATTTAAGAGTCATTCTTTTTTTCAATCTTGACGGGACACTCTCACTTAGAACAACTGTCCAGGCACTCTTAGGATGCCAGACAACTTCTACAGGCGAGCAAATGTGCAGCTTCAGTCCTATTGATGACCAATGGTCAAAATCGACTTATGACTTGAAAGAAAAAATCACGATTCATAAAATCGGCTCAATCGAATTTGCTGATGAAACAAATACCAACCGTGGATTTGTTTTAACTTTTGCAGATGACTTCACTTACTCTCATTTAAGAGGGCAAGAATTCAGCGGCGGAATGATCACTGTTAACTTCAATCAAAACGGAATTAATACAACTAAACTGTGTAAAAACTAAGAAAGGATTCTTATGACAAAACCAATCGACTTATATGCAATGGGCTGGCAAGACAGAAGTGATCGAGTGAGATGGCTTTTAGAAGAAATGGGGGTCCCCTACACTAATCACTGGCTAAAGAAATCGGCCGGCGAAATGAACACTCCTGAGTATAGAAAATTAAATCCTATGGGACGCGTTCCGACTATTGTTGATGGCGACATCATCTTGAGTGAGTCTGCTGCCGTTTGTATGTACCTGGCCGACCGCTATAGCTATGGAACTCTTGCTCCTAAAATGGAAGACGTAAGTCTTCGCGCTGAATACACAAAGTGGATGGTTTTTTCAGTGGGAACACTTGAATGTGTGATCGCCAGAATGTTTACTCATGTAAACACGCCTGAAGAAACAGCTGTCACTCATAAGTTTGTGAAAGAGCAATCTGAACTCTTTAAACTGGTTTTAAATCCTATTCTTGAAAAGCAAGACTATATTCTTCAAAGTGGATTTTCTGCAGCTGATATCATGCTTGCGGCCGTTATCCCTGGTGCTCAGGATTATCTGGTCACTAACAATCCACCGATTCAAAAATACATGGACCGAATGATGGCCAGAACTGCAGCTATTAAGGCAAAGGTATTTTAATTAATGAAATTTATTCTTATAGCACTAATAGGTTTTTATTCTATGGCATGCAGCTCAAGCACTGAGTATAAAATCTCTGATCACTATAATGGAAAAAAATTTTTTAACACTGGTGACAACGAAGCTCCTAAAAGTTTTTTAAGTGTTATAAAGTGGAAACTCACAAGTTCCGCTGCCGACTGGCCTAAAAAAATTGATCCACCTTATGCTCAGGCAACACCAGTTGCCAGCAGTGAAAAGTTGATTGTCACTTTCGTGAATCATGCGAGTTTTTTAATTCAAGTCGATGGCCTCAATATTTTAACTGATCCTATCTGGAGTAAAAGAGCTGGCCCATTTAGTTTTGCAGGTCCTTCAAGGGTTCATCCTCCGGGAATTGAATTCGATAAACTTCCTAAAATTGATATCGTACTTATCTCGCACAATCACTACGATCATATGGACAGTGAAACGATTAAAATGCTGGAAGATAAATTCTCTCCAAGATTCATCGTTCCGCTGGCGAACATCGAAAAGATGAAATCTTTCGGTGCTAAAAATATTGTAGAATTAGACTGGTGGGACAGTTTACAGATTAATCCTGATTTCAAAATAACACTTGCTCCAGCAAAGCACTGGTCGAGCAGGACGCTTGCCGATAAAAGTGAAGCCTTATGGGGCAGCTTTTATATCGATTCTAAAAAAGAAAAAATTTATTTCGCCGGTGATACTGGCCATGGGCCGCACTTTGCAGAAATTCATAAGCGTTTAGGTACTCCGACTCTTTCTTTTTTGCCGATTGGAGCTTACGAACCACGCTGGTTTATGAAAGGAATGCACATGAATCCGGAAGAAGCAGTGCTTGCTCACCTGGATTTAGAATCAAAATTAAGTGTGGGAATGCATTTCGGGACATTTCAGCTTACAGATGAAGCGATCGATGCCCCGGAAAAAGACTTATCAATGGCACTTGATAAATTAAAAGTGAATAATTTTAAAACAATTAAGCCTGGGTCATCACTGGAACTCTAAGTTCCTAGTTTGTGGCCCAGCATTTTAATTTATTATTTTCGAAGAATCCCATTTCACCTGAGAAGCTAGCGATATCAAAATCAACGTATTTTGTTTTACGGCCATCACTTTTAATAAGCTTTGTCCCATTGTAAGTATGTCCGCCAAGTGAGATGGTAATTCCATCTCCATGAAGTGTTCCTTCATATCCACGAAATAGTGCTTTATTGAAATCACTTCCATCTTTAATACAGCTACTTTTTCCAGATGAACTCTCCGCAAACCCATAAGCGCGAATTTTATCACCACTGATTTTGAAGATTTTTACACGAACTCTTAATCCATTACAGTAATTGATATCTGAATCTGTTAGAACTTTTTTGATTGTCTCTTTTTCACCTAATTCGGCCTTCAACATGTCATCAATACAGTTCACTTCATTCACGACTTTTTGAAATTCAAAGTCTTTTTTACCTGTAAGTGAATCGACAACTCCCATAGAACTAGGCTCCATGACCACGCCTTTTTTTCCACAAGCAGTGACAGTTAAAACTAACGTTAAAATGAGAAGAGCTTTCATAATGACCACCTTATTTCTGGTTATTATAATGAAAGGAAAAAAAATAGGTTTGAATGATGTAATTTTTACATGCCTATATAATAAAAAAGGGCCCGCCATTCTGGCGAGCCCCTTTATAGTTTCTAAGCGTTTTAAGCTTAAAATTATCCGATAAGTTTCAGTGCAGCTTGTCCTTGAGAGTTCGCTTGAGAAAGAACTGAAGTACCAGCTTGAGTTAAGATGTTCATCTTAGTGTTCTTAGCTGATTCAGCAGCGAAATCTGTATCTCTGATACGAGAGTTAGCAGCTGACAAGTTCTCAGACGATGTCTGAAGGTTGTTAATCGTAGAAGTTAGACGGTTTTGAACCGCACCAAGTTCTGCTCTTTGTCCTGAGATGTTTTGGATGGCCATATCTACTTTAGCTAAAGAAGCTTGAGATCCTTCTTTTGAGCTCACAGATAATTCAGCTACTCCAAGAGCGTCTAGGCTTGAGTTTTGTTTTGCAGCGTCGTACTTAATTCTATCTTGGAAATCGTCGTTGTTAATACCAACTTGGAAGTCAAACTTGTCACCTGAACCGTTAAGAAGTTTCTTACCGTTAAACTCAGTAACTTGAGAAATTCTTTCCATCTCTTGCTTTAAGTTTTGATATTCAAGGTCAGTATATTTTCTTTCTGTATCACCTACTGTATCAGAAGAAGATTGAACAGCTAGTTCACGTAAACGAACTAGAATGTTTGAAGTTTCATTCAAACCACCTTCTGCAGTTTGGATCATCGAGATACCATCATTAGCGTTTCTTTCCGCCTGATTTACACCTCTGATTTGTGCTTTTAATTTTTCCGAGATCGCTAGACCGGCAGCATCGTCAGCAGACTTAACAATTCTTGTCCCTGAAGATAACTTTCCTAATGTCGAAGCTTGTTCTGTGTTGTTTGCACTAAGAGTTCTTTGTGCTGCTAGAGAAGTAACGTTCGTGTTAATACGTAAACCCATGAGATCCTCCGTGTAGTTTCGGTTATCCTTCCATGGTTTTGTGGTGCCTTTTGGGCCGCCTCAACGAACATACTGTTCAACTGAATTTGGTATTCAAGCTTCGTCACCGTGACTCAGCCTTTGATTGACTCACCTATCGTCGACGTACACCAAAGCTTTAATCTTTTTTTCCAATTATTTAAATATTTTCACTGAACTAGATCACTCAGGTATCTTTTCTACTTTATATGCAAAATTTGGCCAATATTAACTTATCTCTTTATACGAAAAGACGAAAAGAATGGCGTATGGAAAACAAAAAACAACTTATTATCATTCCCCCAATGTCAGAGGCACTGAAGAAGCTCAATGAGGTTCTAGAGGGCATCTCTGCAGACGAAAACGTCGAGATCTCTATGATCGACGACCTGAAAGAACTCTCGCAGTTCATTGCAACGACAGGCCAGTGCCTGATCCTTGCCTCGAACGCAAAAAAGTGTGCGACGTTCCTGCAAGATAATAAAGTCATGCTGGCAAAGAGCCATTGCAAGACTATTCTTTTTACTCCTAAGGAAATCCCTGCGAAGACCCTTGTTAAATTTACTAAGATTGGTCTGACAGAAAGTATCTTAGAGAACTCTCCCCCAAAAACATTTTTATACAAAGTAAAATTACTTCTTCGTTCAATTAAAACGGCCAAGCCGCAAGAAGATGCTGAGAAATTAGTAAAGTCTCTTGAAAATGGAAAAGCTCAAGGTGAAGAAGCAAACGATCGCGAAGTAAAAGAAAAATTAACTGCTGAAGAAAATGTCATCGACATGGAAACCAGCAAGAAAAAGAAAAACGATGACTCTGGTGAAACGATTGATTACGGAAATCCAATGAAGGGAAAAATTAAACCTCAGGATGAAAGTATTGATACGAACTGGAAGTCAGATAGAAAAAAACACGCTGCCACTGAAAGTACTGAAGAAGAAAACATGGCCGCAGAGTCAGAACTTGCCAGTATTGATATGTACTACCGTGGTAAACGCAAAAAGATTGATGACCTGATGGAACCGGTTGAAGACGAATTCGGAAAAATAAAAAAGTTCGATACAGTTGAGACTGAAGATCTTCCAGGTAAAAAAAGTAATTATGCCGACGTTATTGACGAAGGCAGCATGAAGCAAAAAAGATTCAATCTGGATGAAGCTCTCGCTCCCGAAGAAAAAAAATCTTCAGTTGAGCTGGATCTTATTGCAGGTTCTAAAAAAGATAAAAAGCGCGACAATATTGAAGATGAAGGTCTCGACCTGAAGATGAACCGTCCCCGCCTTGCTGAAGCCGCAGAGGAAGCAGCTAAGACCCGTGACGTGGATTTAGATGACCTTGGTGGATACCTTAAAGGCAAAGTTTCAAAACAGCTGGGTGCTGACCTGGAACCTGAACTTAAAGATGAAGCTGACTATGATAATTCAGAGCTGGAAAAAGATGAGTCCGCTGGTGACTACGATCTCGATTTATTAGCTGGCGATAAAAAAGCTAAGAAAAAAGATAACGATGAAGGTCTGGAAGATAATGTCCATGAAGGTGAAGTTGATCAAATCGACGGCAACATGATTGGCAACGAAGGAATTGTTGATAAAATCCGCACAAGAATGAACGGGATCTCTGATCCAAATGCAATGCCTAAAGAAGAAGATGAAAATGGTCTGAGCTTCTACGGAAAAAAAGCAAAACGCGCAGAAGGCCAGGATGAGGAAGAAGAAAAATCCGACTCTCTAGATCTTGAAGCTGGTGCAAAAAAAGAAAGAGAGAAGCTTGCTAAAAAAGAAGAGGAAGAAGAGCTAGAGCTTAGACAAGCTCAGACTAAACTCAACCTACTCCCTGGCGATAAAGAAAAGAAAACTGATGAATCGACAGATCCAGTTGAGCGCGAGCGCGAAAGACAAGCGCAATTAGAAAAATTAAAAGAAGACAAAGAAAGAAAGGCCTCAGCTTCTGAAGAAGATGATGAGCTGGATCTTCGTTCAAGAAATAGTTCAGGTATTAAAGAAAAGAAAGATCGCAACCAGACTCATGATGGACAAGTCGATAAAATCGACACTTTCTATCGTGGTGGTGAATCCAATAAGAAGCCTGAACAAAACTGGGACAATCTGACAGATAAAAAGACCAACCTGGAACTTCTTCCTGGTAAACCTAAAACAAATGGCTTCAGCACTGAAGCGGCGGCGAGTAAGGATCAAAGCGAAACGACTATTGACTACCGCAAGCTAAAAGAAGAATTCGATATGATGTCTTCTGGTGGATCCTTCACTGAATCAGGGGCCTTTAGAACAGCGAGCGATACTAATCTTAAAAACAATGACGATGACGGCTCATTTAAAGTCGTAGAGATTGACCCAAAAAGTTTGGACTTCTCTATCGCCATCGTTAATTCAATTTACAATAAAGACTTAAAGGCGAAACAAATATTTGCCATGATTACAGATGAGCTGTTGAATAACTACCACTGCTACCCTGTCTTCTATACCTATAAATTAAGCGATAAGAAATTCACGGAAGTCTTTAACACATATAATGAAGTAAAGGCCCCAAGAATGACTGATGAAAAAGTTAATTGGTGGAGTGAGTTTAAAAAAGACACGCTTCTCTTTGAGCATTACCAGTCTAAATCCATGACGACTTGGCGATGCCCGGAAATCATGAATGAAGGCGTTGTATGGGAAGACGTAGAACTTCCGACATGGGCCGAGCAGGAATTAAAGACAAAACAAGTTGAGTTGATCTTCCCGTATTTTGACGGTCTTGATCGCATGGGACTTGCTGTTGTCTTCTTCCCTGATGGACTTGATCCAAAGACGGCCAATGGACTGCTGACGGTTTTAGAAATGGCCCGTACACTCTTCCTTGATACTATCCAGCGCTATCAGGTAGTGCCAGTGAAAGAAAAAGAAGTTGAAGTTGCACCTGTAGCAGCAGAAGAAAAGAAAAACGTTCTAAGCTTCTTTGGCGGATTATTCGGCAAAAGGAAGGCAGGTTAAAAGATGAAGACAGAATACGATTTTTTCATCATTGATAAAGAGCATTTAAAAGCGAAAAAAACTTTTCCTTTTCAACTCTATATCTTCAATCCTGCTCATAAAAAATACTCTATGTTTTTAAATGGAAATCGCCCTCTGACAAAAGAGCATAATGACTTCCTGGACTATATTCTTGAGCGCGGTGGAAAACTGGCAGTCTTAAAAAATCAGAGAAAAACATTTCTTGTTGCTCAGGAAACTGATGCTTCAGAAATCCCTTCACTAAAAGAGCGCGAGCTTCACCCGCTTGAAAAAGAGCGCATTATGAATATGAAGCTCAAAGAAATGTATGAAGAAAAGCGCGGCGCCTTTTCATTACAAACGGAATTTGAACTGGCCTGTCAGACAGATAACTTTGAAGCGATTATTGAAAATGCTCGTGTGGAGATTCTCACTTTTAGTGTGACCATGTCCCCGACTGTTTCTCTTGCACTTCATCTTGCTAAAACACATTTAGAAAAAGATACCTACATCAATCGCATCGTCGCAGTTTCATACCTACTGGCAAAAAACTGTAACATCGTAGATCAGGATGCACTTGCAGATATAATCTGCGGGGCCTATTTTGCTCACCTGGGTTTAACACAAACTCCACTGACAATTGCGAGGACTCCTTATAATACTCTCCCTGAAAAGGAGCGTACCCTATTCCAAAAACATACTATTTTAGGACACCATCTGATCAAGAAGAGCCAAATAAATTTAAGCGAGCGCTGTAAAAAAGTTATTCTCGATCACCATGAAAGAGCTTCTGGAAACGGGTATCCTTCAATGAAGTATGGAGACCAAATTGAAACCCTTTCTCAAATCGTCGGGGCAGTTTCTCATTTGTTTGAATACTCAAGCGGGAAAATTACCGGTGGAAAACAATCAATGAAGGCCATCATCCTTGCGATGAAATCAAAATCATTTTTGCCGGGCCTAGAATTTGATTTTGGAGAAAAGGTATTTCAGTCTATAATTACTTTAATAAATACCGATAAAATTGAAACAAAAGAAGATAATAAAGAAAGCAAAAAAGCTGCATAAGTTTTTTATTTCATTCAGGAGTAACTTAGATGCCACTAAAAGCGGATATTAAAATTCTTGTCGTTGATGACATGTCGACAATGAGAAAGATTATTAAGAACATGCTCGGACAAATTGGTTTCACCAATATTACTGAAGCAGATGATGGTGCGACTGCGTGGCCAATGATGGAAAATGCTATCAAAGAAGGTGCTCCGTACGAATTTATCGTTTCTGACTGGAACATGCCTCAAATGTCAGGTCTTGATCTACTTAAAAAAGTAAGAGCAACACCAGGACTTGAAAAACTTCCCTTCCTGATGATTACAGCTGAAGCTGAACAAGGGAACGTCGTTATTGCTGTTAAGGCCGGTGTAAGTAATTTTATTGTTAAGCCTTTTTCTGCAGCAGTACTAAAAGAAAAAATTGATAAAATTTTTAAATAAGTAGAGAGATTATATGTCGATGCTTAATGATCCTTCGATGAAGGAAATTATTTTAGATTTTTGCGTAGAAGCAGAAGGGCTCTTCGATCAGCTCGAGCATTCGCTTGAAGCGGCTGAAGAAAACCCTGGCAATACCAAAGAGCTGGAAAAATTCGGCCAGATCATCGACAGAATCATGGGTGCGGCCAAATCAATTGGTGCAAGTGAAATTGCTACTTTTTGTGAACTTGGAAAAGTTATTGGGTATAAATCATCACAGATCAAAGATGTTCCTTTGATTGAAGTTGTAGTGGCGATTTTATTTGACTCTCTTCACATGCTTAGAAAAATGATTACGGCCTTAAAAGAAGGCAATGACCGCTCAATGCAAAACCTGAATACCAAAGCTTTTGGTACTCGCTTAAACTGGCTGTCAGCTAAGTTTAAGGACATTGACCGCGCTTCATGTGCCATTGAAACGAACGGTAACCTTTCTCAGAATTCTATTGATGATTTAATGCAAAGTTTGGGACTTTAATTGGAGAATATATGGCCGGTGAATCTAACTTTATTGATTTCTCGCGTCCCTTCGTGGATGCATGTAAAAATATCTTCAGCACAATGGTTATGTGCAACCTTGAAGCACAAAAACCAACAATAAAATCTGACAGTCAGTCTCGTGGTGATATCACTGCGGTTATTGGTTTGTCAGGTGATCTTGAAAAAGACGGAAAAAAGACGCCTTATAAAGCGATGCTGGTTTTAGCATTTCCTTATGAGACTTATTTCAAAGTTGCCAGTGCTATGCTTGGAGAGACGTACACAACTTATCACCCGGACATTCATGACCTTGGTGGAGAAGTTGTAAACATGATTATGGGGAACGCTAAGAGAGACCTTAAAACTCTTGGATACTCTTCTAACATGGCCATCCCTTCACTTATCGAAGGCAAAGGACACTCTATAAAGTATCCAGCAGGAACGACTGTGGTCTTGATTCCTTTTGAATCAGCTCACGGCCCTCTTTTTATGGAACTTTGTTACGCTACTAACGTTGAATAAATTCTAAAATCTAAACTCTTTGAATGGAAGGTCACTTTTACCTCTCCATTCATTGAGACTGATATCTAAATGATCGAATTTCTCCACAACAACGCCATCAGCTTCCTCAGATTTTTCTTTTACATCTACGCGAGCAAACGTTAACCGTGCACCGTAAAAATTTTTACCAAAATCCAGATTGTACATCTTCGTCCATGTGCCAGTGTTAATAAAGATCGACCCATCGTCGTATTCTCTAAAAATCGGGTCATGAGTATGGCCCACGATCAAAGCGTGAACATCGGCGTTTCCAGTAACAAACTCTTCAGTTAAAGCTTCGTAATTTTGGAATAACTGAATTTCTTTTTTGACTAGTTCTAAAACTTCCAGAGTTTTTTTGTTTTGCTTAAAAATCATAACAAAACGAACCATCAGGAAATAATAAAAGTTCGCAAAAGCAAATCGCATTGTATAAAGCGAATCATAAATGATCCCATTGATCATGAACTTATTGATAGGGCGAACGGCATTGATGTAATCGCGGCTTTCCTTAAACTTATTAATCACTCTGGTAACATAATAAGATCCCCATGGTGGAATGAAGTACTTCTTCCCTTCAACATCAGTTGCAATGCTGGTTATCGGGTCAAAATGATGAGCTAGTTCGTATTCATGCCCGTGTTTTAAAACAACACCTTCTTCGGGAATATAAACATCTTCAGTATTTAGTAAAATCTTAAATTTAAACTGATCTTCTTTGGGAAATTGATCGACTATATATTGGCGAAGGGATTCAAAAATTAATTCCGCATCATGGTTACCAATAATGTACACCAGACGATTGTTAGGAAATGTTAAGAAATTTCTTAAAGCTTCAAAAACTCCAGGATGGGCATTCACAATCATCTTCAACTTATCAAGCGAGGCCTGCTCACTCCAGAATTCATCATCAAAATAAGGAACAAACGGCACGGCCAATAAATCCAGAAAGTCGCCATTGATAATCAACTCAACTTCTCTTTCCTGGTAGTGCATGCTTCCGTGGTATTCGATGAACTCAATGAGCTCTTTATCGTAATGAAAGTCTTCCAGAAAATTCTTTCTTTTATTAACGATCAATCCTGCACCTAAGTGCAGATCCGAAATAACCAGGATGGTTTTTTTAATATTACTTTTTTGGAGGAATGTCATAATTCTTATTTCCTACGATTAGTTCTACTTCCTGAAACGCCGGTGAAAGCGGAACAAAGTGGAGAACATCCCCTTTTTTTAATTTAACATTCGCCTTCTGAAATTTTTCCGGTTCAACCGAAACATAACTGGCATTAGTCGAACGATTGATCACAAGTTTTCCAATCAGTCTCACCAGTGTTTTATTCTCAATAACAACTTCCATTGTCGGTTTGAATTTTTCAGGTGAAATGACTTTGAAGCGGTCATCGTAAGCGCTCACTAAAAATCCATCAAGGGACTCGATAGCAAAAGCATTGCTGGATAATTGCAGTAAAAATAGTATTCCGAAAAATGCTTTTAACATATGACCTCTTTCCCATGATTTTATCAAATTTTAGGAAGTTATACAGTCGTAGTCATTGTTTACCGGAGTAAGACACTCACCTACTTAGTTTTTCTTAATTCCCTGCCTTTTCATCCGATAAGTCCAGCATGCTAGACTTCTTCAAAAAAACAAAAACGTCCGACCTAAAAACTAAAAAAGAAAACTTCTTAAAAAGTTTTATGAGTGATGGAAATCACCGCTGGATCGCTGAAGATCGTATGATCAGAAGAGGTGTGACGATGTTGATTGATTCACTACAAGAAAAGCATATCGACTTTTTTACCAAACACCCGACTTATCTGATCCCTTGTCAGGCCCATTTAAGCTGTGCCATCGGTAGAACCCAGAATCACCATTTAATCCTGGTTTTCCCTGAACTGTTGCAGATCCTAAGGTCAGCAAGCTCAGTTCACGGTGTCGCCATCCTGGCCCACGAATTAGGCCATATTTATTATCAGCATACAGAAAATAAAATAGACACTCTTCAAGCTCAGATTGAAGCTGACGATTTTGCTTATCAATTAGGTTTTGGTGAAGAGTTGCAGGAAATTTTACTGGATCATGTAAGTTCAGTGGACTGTAGAGTGAGAATTTCGAGGCTGACGTCGAAACTCATCACTCAAAAACACAAATCATAGAAGAATTCTTAAATCAGTCACCGTCTTAATTTCATCGCGGATTTTTGCGGCATCTTCAAAGCGCAGGTCGCGCGAAGCTTCCTTCATTAATTTTTTTAACTCTTCAATGCGCTTATCAATGGCCTCTGCACTGACCAGCTCCATCGTAACTTTTTTCTTCGGTCCTTTAACGCCCTTAGATCCACGAAGAGTTTCAATAACACCACCACTCACCGACTTTTTAATTGTCTTAGGAGTAATGCCATTTTTCACATTGTGTTCTTCCTGAAGCTTTCTTCTTCTGGCCGTTTCACTGATAGCGATCGCCATACTTTTAGTTGTTTTATAAGCGTAAAGAATCACTCGTCCATCAGAGTTTCTGGCCGCTCGACCAATGGTCTGAATCAGTGATCTCTCAGATCTTAAAAAACCTTCTTTATCAGCATCTAAAATCCCTACTAAAGAAACTTCCGGAATATCCAGACCCTCTCTTAAAAGGTTGATCCCGATTAAAACATCAAATTCACCTAAACGAAGATCGCGGATAATTTCCATTCTCTCCAGAGTATCAATATCAGAGTGGAGGTACTTAACTTTAATCCCACTCGATGTATAAAATTTCGTTAACTCTTCAGCGAGTTTTTTTGTAAGTGTCGTAATAAGAACGCGGTCGCCTTTAGCAACAGTCAGACGAACTTCTTTTAAAAGATCATCAACCTGCGTTTCAGCTGATCTCACTTCAATAATAGGATCTAGTAGACCTGTCGGACGAATAATCTGCTCAACATACTCTCCATTGGTTTTTTCCAATTCATAAGCAGCAGGGGTTGCAGAAACGTACATGACGATATCTTGTCTTTCTTCGAACTCCGCAAATTTCAATGGACGGTTATCGAGAGCTGACGGTAAACGGAAACCATAATTGACTAAATTTTCTTTTCTAGCTCTATCCCCGCGATACATCCCGCCGACCTGAGAAACAGAAATATGGGACTCATCAATAATCATTAAAAAGTCTTTATCAAAGTAATCAATAAGTGTTGGAGGAGGATCCCCTGCTTGTGCACCAGTTAAATGGCGAGAGTAGTTTTCAATCCCCGAGCAGTAGCCAAGCTCTTCCATCATTTCGATGTCGTATAATGTTCTCTGCTCAATACGCTGGCGTTCAAGTAATTTTTCACCTTGAAGAAATTCCTGAATACGCTCACGAAGCTCAATTTTGATATTTCCCAAAGCATCTTTAAGCTTTCCTGCACTCACTACGTAGTGAGACTTAGGAAAAATAGAAACTGCTGAAAGAGTTTGTATGACTTTTCCACGAAGTGGATCAACCATAGAAATTTTTTCAACTTCATCACCAAAGAATTCTACGCGAACCACGTTACTTTCTTCACTGGCCGGGAAAACTTCAACGATGTCTCCACGGACTCTAAAACACCCGCGGGAAAAATCGATATCATTTCTTTCGTATTGAATAGCAACGAGTGTTTTTAAAAATTCATCACGGTCAAGGATCTCTCCCACTGAAAGCATGGCCTTCATTCCACCGTACTCTTCTTTTGAACCGATACCATAAATGCATGAAACAGAGGCCACCACGATCACATCGTCTCTTTCAATCAAGCTTTTCGTGGCCGAGTGACGAAGCTTTTCAATTTCTTCGTTAACTGCGGAGTCTTTTTCAATAAAAGTATCTGAGCCGGCAACGTAAGCTTCCGGTTGGTAGTAATCGTAATAAGACACGAAGTATTCAACAGCATTGTGAGGAAAGAATTCCTTAAACTCTGAATAAAGCTGAGCTGCCAGGGTTTTATTGTGGGCCAGAACCAAGGTCTTTTTCCCTAAGGCCTGGATCACGTTGGCCATGGTAAAAGTCTTACCAGAACCCGTCACCCCTAAAAGAGTTTGTTTCGTTTTCCCTTCATTGAATCCATCCACCAGTTGCTTAATGGCCTTGGGCTGATCGCCTCCGGCCTGAAATGGCATGACTAGATTAAATACTGAGCTTTTTTCTTTATTATTTTCTTTCTTCATTGATGTTTTCACTTCTATAATATTGCTATGAAAAATATACTACCAAGTCCACTTCAATACAAAAATAATACTCTTTATTTCGCAGGTATTCGTTTGGATACTATTGCAAGAAATAAGCGTACGCCATTTTATCTTTACAGTAAAAAGACGCTACGCCATTACTATGAATATTTTAGCAAGAGTGCGGCCAAAAATGGAATAGTTTCACCACTGGTTTGTTACGCACTGAAAGCTAATTCAAATAAAGATGTTTTAAGTACATTAAAAACAATGGGAAGTGGCGCTGATGTCGTTTCAGTTGGTGAACTTAAAAAGGCACTTAAAGCTGGAATAGATCCACAGAAAATCGTTTTTTCAGGTGTAGCTAAGACTGAAGATGAAATTCGCTTTGCTCTTAAATGTGGAAAAAAAGGAATTTACTCATTTAATGTCGAATCGATTGAAGAATTGGACATGATCAATTCAATCGCTAAGAAATTAAAAACCAGAGCTCGCGTGGCCTTCAGATTAAACCCGCGTGTAAATGCTAAAACTCACAAACATATTTCAACTGGAAATAAGACTCATAAATTTGGTCTTTTAAAAGAAGACATCCTTGAAGCCATGGATGTGGCCGCTCTGTGGACGAACACTAATCTTGTAGGATTAAGTATTCACATTGGAAGCCAGTTAACAGAATTAAATGCAACAATTAAAGCGATTGAAGAGCTTTCAAAACTTGCTCTTAAACTTGAAACTCCACTGGAGTTTTTAGATGTTGGTGGTGGTCTTGGAATTGACTACACAGCTGAAGAGAGATCAAAACTAGCTTCAATTGATACTTACATGAAGGCCGTTTCAGACGCTTTCGAAAAATACTATTATTCTAAAACAGACCACTGCCCACGCATCGTTTTTGAGCCAGGAAGAATTATCGTAGGAAAAATGGGTGTCCTTGTTTCACGCGTTGTTCGTACAAAAATTTCTGATTCAAACCACTTCACCATCATTGATGCTGGAATGAACGACCTGATCAGACCTGCTCTTTATGAAGCTTACCATGAAGTTTTGCCTGCTCAGACTTCTAAGCAGATGATTAAAACTGATATCGTGGGACCTATTTGTGAAACTTCTGACTGCTTCGGCACAGGAAGAAAACTTCCCAAACTAAATGCCGGAGACCTGGTCGTTATTGATAACGTTGGAGCTTACGGACAAACAATGGCCTCAACTTATAACGAAAGACAAATCGCAACAGAGTACTTTATTTAATGAAAAACCAAGCTGCCAAAGTTCTCTTTTTCCTTTTAGTCCTTTTTTGCTTAAGTCCTTACGGATCTTCTGCCTTAGCTTTACTGGCCGGGATTATTCTCGCAAGTACGCTTGGCAATCCATTCCAAGAGTTCACTAAAAAACACACTTCGACACTCCTGCAAATTTCAGTTGTGGGACTTGGTGCTGGGATGAATTTAAAAGTTGTTGGTGTCGTCGGTGTCCAAGGGATTGGTTACACCGTTACTGGAATTGCTTTCACAGCAATCATTGGTTACTTATTAACAAAACTTCTTAAAACTCCCGCAACACTTTCAATGCTGATCACAATCGGAACGGGAATTTGTGGTGGGAGTGCCATCGCCGCAACCGGCCCAATTCTTAAAGCAGACCACGAAGAAATGTCGATCTCGCTTGGAGTTGTTTTTATTTTAAACGCTCTGGCCTTATTTATCTTCCCACCAATCGGACATGCGCTTTCTCTTGATCAACACCAGTTCGGATTGTGGAGTGCTCTAGCTATTCACGATACCAGCTCAGTTGTTGGAGCGGCCATGCAATACGGAAAAGAAGCTCTAGAGCTTGCGACGACTGTAAAACTTGCCCGCGCTCTATGGATTATCCCGGTAAGTCTACTGCTTGCCTTCTTCATGAAATCAAAAAGCAAAATTAAAATGCCATGGTTTATCTTTGGATTTATTTTAGTGGCAGCTCTTGTAACATGGATTCCGGAACTAAGCTCAATCGGTCACAGCGTTTCTGATTTCGCTAAAAAACTTTTAGTTTTGACTCTGTTTTTCATTGGGATGAATCTCAATGTTAAATCGATTAAGCAAGTAGGATTAAAACCACTTCTACTTGGAGTTTTCCTATGGATTATCGTAGGAAGTTCAACTCTTCTAGCAATTAAATTAAACTGGATTTTCTAATTTAGAATTTGCACTTCGTAATATGTTCACCAACATTTGCAGGTGCATTTTCATATAAGAAAGCAATGTACTCACGTCCTGCCACCTTTGGAATACTCCACGTGTAGCTCGGGTACTTTTTGATATAAGTATTTTTTGTAGCAAAGGGAAGCTTCTCCCACTCTTTAATCGACCACTTTTCAAATTCCGGGCAAGCAACCTGATAAGCGTGAACTCTTTCGTGATTCACAGTTAATGTCATCTCTTTCATCACACTGTCACTGGTAATATCCGGCGAATTAATAAGCGCAAAAGGATTCAATCCAATTAAGGCCACTTTTCCTTTTAGAGCATTTTCTAGATTTGCGACACTCACTTCAGCTTCTTTTTCGACAGTCGCTTTGCACTTCTTTCCTTCAACTGCTGACACTAACCATTTCTGATAAGCAGGAATTTCTTCGTTTAAAATCGAAAATCCTGAAGCACTCATAGCAAGAGTATCAGGTGATACACTCGACGGCGTAATCCAGTTTCTATAGACGAAATAGCAGTACGCCATTCCCGAAACAAAATTGGGATCATTAAAGATAAAAAATTGAACCTTGCTATCAATCGGAGAAGCAGGTGCTCCCACATCCGAAGGTTGGATATTCACAATGTCAGAGGTATTATTTTTAACAAAAAATTTCTGATAAATCGTTTCACACACTGGAAGTGCTTTAGGATTATTTTGTAATGTCGTTTTACAAAGATTGTAAAAATTTGAATCCGCATCCGCGGCCATGACATTAGTCGATATTAGAAATAAAAATAAGTATTTCATTGTTCATCCTTAAACAGTTTTAATAAATTGCTCATTTGGGAAACGAAGTCTCGGTCCATAGACTCCTCCATCCGCTCTCTTACCCGCACTAATAATCATGACGATTTCAGACTTACAAGGAAGTCCGACTGCCTTTTTAACTTTCCAGGAATCGAATCCTTCCATCGGACACGTATCATAGCCGTGAGCACGGAAAGCAAGCATCAGGTTCTCGCAGGCAAGGGCAGTCGACTTAACGGCCCACACGTTCATTCCATAGCTGCTGATAGGATCTCTCGGTACAACCTTAAAGACTCCAACGATGGTATTAAAAAGCCACTTCAATGGAGTTAAAATATTAAACCATCCCACCGTGTAAACAAATGGAACGAGTTTTCCGTAATAAGTTTGTGCAACTTTGGGAGTTTCAACTGGAAGTTTTGCAAACTCTGCGAGCATTTGCTTGCTGTGTTTTCTCCAGGTATCTCTTCTGGCCACACAAACAATTAACTCTGCCGAGGTTTTCGCTGCTGATTGAGAAAAACAGGCCGTGACGACATCACGTTTAACATCAGCATTTTTAATTCTATAAAATTCCCAAGGCTGTAAATTAGATGAATTCGGAGCTAAAAGCGCCAGATCCAGGCAGTCATTCACAATGTCATCGGGGATTTTTTCTTCAGTGTATTTTCTAACAGATCTTCTAGCTTCAACCAACTTTCTAAACTCAGCAGGATTAAAATAAGTCCCACCCTCTTTTTGAAAAGCATCGTTGCCTTCAAACTTCCCATCCATATCGGTGAAAACGTTTTTAGGTTCGCTCATAAAGTCTTTTCCATATTCACGTTCGTCGTTTCGTATCCTAACTTTTCATAGAGACTACGAGCAATCTTATTATGTCCAAAAACATGCAGACCAATATGGCGAAGACCAACTTTTTTGACTTCGTCTTCTAATAACTGCATGGCCTTTTTTCCGTAACCTTTTCCTCTGGTTTCATCATCTAAAATGATGTCATAGATAAAAGCTTTACGATTATCGGCCGCTCCACGAACACCAAACCAAAGAGTCCCGATCCATTTCGATCCATTCTCTTTAATCGTGAAGACGTGTTGATCAACACTGTTAACTCCATCTGGAAGAAGTCTTCCAAAATCATCATCAGATCTTTTTTGGGCTTCAGCGAATGTTAAACCGTTTTTGATATGCTCATCACGGTAATTTTCAATGCTACGTTTGCACCAAACATTGAACTCGTCTTCAGTCATTTTTATGAGAGAGATCACTTCACTCACTATTTATAACTCCAAGTCGCTGTTCCATCCGGGTTATCTTTTACAACAACACCTAAGGCATTTAAGCGGTCTCTGATTTCATCAGACTTCGCCCAATTCTTAGTCGCACGCGCCTCTTTTCTCTCAACTAAAAGTTGTTCGATTTCAGCGTCGCCACCAGCGTTGTCCGTTCCTGATAAATGCTTTCTCGCCATATTTAGCTGACGAAGAACTTCTTCCGGATAGTCATGAACTAATCCCGTTGCATCTTTCATAAAGTTTACGATTTCAATAATCGCGTGCGTGTAAAGAGCATCAACACCATTTTTAGAAATGCGGTTGTAGTCTTTAATCACACCGAAGAAAATCCCCATCGCTCCTGGAACGTTGAAGTCGTTTGCCATCTCATGTTTAATATCAACTAAAGCTTTTTGAACTTTAGCTAATTCAGCAGGATCCGCAGCTCCAGTTTTTTGATCACCAAATAAATGAATCGTGAATTCATGAATACGCTCAATTTCTCCAATCGCTTTTGTAATTGAATCTTCCGTCCACTCAAGTTTTGAGCGGTAGTGAACAGACAATAAAATGTGACGAAGAATTGACCCCGAATAAGTTTCAGTAAATTTTCTGATCGTGACAACGTTGCCAAGCGACTTCGACATTTTCTCTGAACCAAAATTTAAGAATTCATTATGGGCCCAATTGTTACAGAACTGGCAACCGTTAGCGGCTTCAGACTGAGCAATTTCATTTTCATGGTGAGGGAATATTAAATCCACTCCACCGTGGTGAAGATCGATTGTTTTTCCTAAATGTTTTTTTGCCATAGCAGAACATTCAATATGCCATCCTGGACGACCTTTCCCCCATGGAGAATCCCAGCTCCAGCCCTCACTTGCTTTAGCAGGTTTCCATAGTACGAAATCCGATGGATGTTTTTTATTAACGTCAGACTCAACACGAACTCCGTGCTGAAGAGACTCTAATTGAATCTTTGATAATTTTCCGTACTCTTTGAACATAGGAACATTATATAAAACTTCAGACGCACCATCTTCTTTAGCAACAGTGTAAGCATATCCATTTTTAATTAAATCCTGAATCATCTCAATGATCTCAGGCATAGTTTCACTTACAAGTGGAGTCACATGGGCCGGAAGCATTCCCAGGCATTCATAATCAGTTAAACACTCTCTGATAAATTCTTGAGAGTGCTCTCTTGGATGAATCCCACGAGCATTGGCCGCTTCTAAAATTTTATCATCGACATCAGTAAAGTTTCTAACGAACTTCACATTGTAGCCTGATGCTTTAAGTGTTCTGTGAAAAAGATCTGCAACTACAGCTGCACGAGCATTTCCGACATGAAGAAAATTGTAAGTTGTAGGGCCGCAACTATAAAACTTAATGTTGTTGCCATCGATCGGTTTTAGAATTTCTTTTGAACGAGTAAGATTGTTAAATACAGTAATTTTTTCCATGACTTTTCCCAATAGGTCTTACGTTAGACAGACATAGAATAACATAAGATTGGCGAAACTCGAAAATACGTAGATTGTTTTTTTGATTTTTTCATCGCGAAGTAGAAATAGTCCTTAAGGACTATTTCTTTCGCCAATTATTGGAAATAAGAGTTAATTTTTTCGTTGATTGAATTTTTGTCGATTTGGTTAGTTAAAGAAAATTCCTGCGCCAGCAGTTCGCGGCACTGGTCTAACATCTTCTTCTCACCAAAACTTAGGCTTTTCTTTTCCTTTAAAAGGAATAACTGACGAAGAACTTCAGCAATTTCTACTACAGAACCAGTCTTAATCTTTGCAGAGTATTCTCTGTATCTACGGTTCCAAGTCGAGTTATCGACCTTAATATTGTGATCTTCAAGCAATGTGTACACCTGAACAACATCCGGCTCACCTACAAGGCCACGAATACCCGTTTCACTATCAGTAGGGACCATAACAGTCATACCGTTAGCTAGAATTTTAATGATGTAGAACGTCTTCGTCTGAGCGCCCATTTCACGTTCTTCAATGTCACAAATCTGACCGACACCGTGCCCGGGGCAGACTGCATAATCGCCAATTGAAAACATTTAGACCTCCGATTTAATACTTACTAGTCATGGTAACGCATTGAAGCTTTCGCCACAATGAGTCGTGTAATCTTTACATATCCTACTTAATTTAAAGAGATTTTCAGGGTAAGAGTTCGCCGAAATTTCCGGTCAACACCGTCTTCGCCTCATTAATCTCCAGCCAGAAAAAATCAAAGACTAGTCCGTTGTCTTCGCCATTAGAATGCACAACGTGTGCCCATGAATCAGGAAGGTTTTGGGGTGAAATTTCATAATAATGTCGTAAATTGACCTCTGGTCGATCTTTACGGAGGTATTTAGTCTCGCCGATTTTTTGGAGTTCTGACAGCTCCAAATGCAGTCCTGATTCTTCTATTATCTCCCTAATTAAGGCAGAAGGGAAGTCCTCCAAAGGCTCTACAGTTCCGCCTACTACTTGGATTCCGGCCGAAGGGATATCTCTATGAGAGAAAACTAAGATTTCTTGTTTGTTATTACGGAAGATATAGACGACGACTTTGGTTTTTTCTTTCATAAGGAAGAGAGTTTAACAGAAAATCCCCTACTAAACTCATTTTAAATTGTTAAAGAGTGTCTAAAAAATAAACAGGCACATGTAAATACTTCAATGCCATAACTGCCGACATTTCTCTATGATAAATTCTATTTAATTCACACTCAAGGAGCACATATGAAACTATTAAACGTTGTTATGATTTTATCTATCCTATCATTATCAGCACCGGCCATGGCGATTGATCTTGGTGATGAACTTATTTTAACTTCAAAGATTGAAACGACAAAGAAAGGTAAACACCTTGTTGATAATAATAGTGCTGATCTTCGTAGAGATGTAGGAGACTTCCTATGTACAGTTCACCTTATGGATCGTGCTTTTGTTGAAGCTGCTACTTATGAAGCTGGTACATCTATTAAATTTTTAACAACTACTAAGAGCACTAGCCTAATCGGCGCACCCTTTATTGGGAAATTCTACACTCGAAAATTATTTGTTTTAAAAGCACTAGATGCTTCAAATGAGAGAAAAATTCAATTCACATGTTTTTCTAATGGTGGATTCGATAGAGATCAAGAAGTAGCTAAAGACATTTCGTTAGATGAAGTGATCAATATTTATAGTGACATTATTGTTAAAAAATAAAAAAAGGCCCTCGAAAGAGGGCCTTCTTATTTTAACTTTTTTATTTCAAAAAAATTAGTATCTAGCTTTAACTTCGTTTTTGTCGAAGAAGTAGTTGATCTCGCGATCAGCTGCAGCTTGAGAATCAGATCCGTGAACAGCGTTAGCTTCAATCGATTTAGCGTATAGCTTTCTGATTGTGTTTTCTTCTGCGTTCGCTGGGTTTGTAGCTCCCATGATCTTTCTGTTTTTTTCTACTGCGTTTTCACCTTCAAGAACCATAAGAACTACTGGTCCTTCAGTCATGAAACCAACAAGTGAACCAAAGAATGGTCTATCTTTGTGTTCGATATAAAATCCTTCTGCTTTTTCTTTTGATAAGTGAGTAAGTTTAAGTGCAGCGATACGAAGACCTTCTTTCTCGAAACGTCCAATGATGTTTCCGATGTTGTTGTCTGCTACTGCGTTTGGCTTAATGATTGAAAAAGTTCTTTCCATTTTTATTTCCCCTTAGAATGATGGTTCCAGCAGATTTATTATTATAAGTCTGCTGGAGCCGTACTATATTATTTGTTTCTAATCGTAACGTTTTTTGCTTTCATCGCTTCTTCAAGCTTAGAGGCCAGGTCAGCTGGCGATCTTGCCACTGTGATACCACATTCTTCTAAAACTTTAAACTTCGCTGCAGCAGTATCGTCTTCTCCAGAGATTAGAGCACCTGCGTGACCCATTCTCTTTCCTTTTGGAGCTGCGGCCCCTGCGATAAATCCAACAACTGGCTTCTTCATGTTCTTTTGGATCCATCTAGCAGCATCAGTTTCAGCTGATCCCCCGATTTCTCCGATCATGATAACACCGTCAGTGTCTGGATCGTTGTTGAACATTTCAAGAACGTCGATGAAGTTTGTTCCATTAACTGGGTCACCACCGATACCAACACAAGTTGATTGACCGATTCCACGAGCTGTAAGTTGTCCTACGGCTTCGTAAGTAAGTGTTCCAGAGCGAGAGATGATCCCGATTCTTCCTGGAAGGTGAATGTGACCTGGCATAATTCCGATTTTACATTGTCCTGGAGTGATTACTCCTGGGCAGTTCGGACCAACAAGTCTTACTTCTGGGTTTCTTGATAGGGCATCTTTTACTTTAACCATATCTAAAATAGGAATCCCTTCAGTGATTGTGATGATGATTGGCATTTTTGCTTCGATACATTCTAAGATTGCATCAGCAGCGAACGGAGGTGGAACGAAAACCATCGCAGCGTTAGCTTGAGTTTTCTTAACAGCTTCGTTAACAGTGTTAAATACCGGCCATCCTTCGTGAACAGTTCCGCCTTTACCAGGAGTAACCCCACCAACTACGTTTGTACCGTACTCTTGAGATTGCTTCGTGTGGAAAGTTCCTTGTTTACCAGTAATACCGATAGTAATTAAACGTGTATTTTTATCGATCATGATTGCCATTGATTACGCTCCCTTTGCAGCAGCAACTACTTTTACAGCAGCGTCGCCTAAATCTTTCGCAGCAGTGATTGCTAATCCAGATTCATTTAAGATTTTTCTTCCAAGCTCTACGTTTGTTCCTTCAAGACGAACCACTAGTGGAACGTTTAGAGAAACAGCTTTTGCAGCAGCAACTACACCTTCTGCGATGATGTCACATTTCATGATCCCACCGAAGATGTTAACAAGAATTGCTTTTACGTTTTCATCAGAAAGAATAATTCTGAATGCTTGCTCTACAGCTTCTTTCGTTGCTCCACCGCCTACATCTAGGAAGTTCGCAGCGTTTCCACCGTTAAGTTGAACGATATCCAGAGTTGCCATAGCAAGACCAGCACCGTTTACAAGACACCCGATGTTTCCATCAAGTTCAATGTATGAAAGACCGTATTTTGAAGCTTCAACTTCTTTAGCTGATTCTTCAGTTAGGTCTCTGTAAGCAGCAACATCAGGGTGTCTGAACATTGCGTTTTCATCAAAGTTTAATTTCGCATCTAGTGCGATCATTTGGTTGTCTGCAGTTAAAACCAGTGGGTTAATTTCTGCGATTGAACAGTCAGTTTCAACATAAAGTTTGTATAAACCTTTGTAGAAAGCGTCTGCTTCTTTTGCTTGAGCAGCATCTAATCCAAGAGCGTTTGAAAGAATTCTTCCAATGTATGGTTGGTATCCAGCACCTGGCTCTACAGCAACTTTTACGATTGCATCTGGATTGTTGTGAACAACTTCTTCAATCTCCACTCCACCTTCTTTAGAGGCCATGAATGTAACTTTAGAAGTGTTTCTGTCTAGTACGATCCCTAAGTAAAATTCCTTAGCGATGTTACACCCTTCTTCAATTAGAAGTGTGTTTACTTTTTTTCCTTCAGGACCAGTCTGGTGAGTTACCAGAGTTGAATGAAGAATATCAGTTGCATATTTTTTTACTTCGTCTAGAGACTTAGCAAGTTTAACACCGCCAGCTTTTCCTCTACCACCTGCATGGATCTGAGCTTTAACAACCCAAATTTTTCCACCAAGTTTTTCCGCACCTTTTACTGCTTCTTCAACAGTTTTTGCGACTTCACCTTTTAATACTTTAATACCAAATTTGCGCATCAAATCTTTTGCTTGATACTCATGGACGTTCATAGATTCTCCTCATTAAGAGTTTTGTGTGTTTGGACTTTTTAACAGTGAACGTCGATGATGATAATCGCCGCGTCTAAGTCCTTAAAGGAACAACGCTTCCAATATCGGTCATTTTGAGAAAAAAAATGCCAAAATCAAAAGTTTTTTTTACTCTTAAGAGGAATTCCTTCGTTTTCCCCTCTAAACCCGGACTTAACGATATGCAAAGTAAACAATATTTCTCCCTTGAACCTGCGCGCTTTAAGCTTGATGGCGGGGCCATGTTTGGGATTATTCCTAAACCTTTATGGAATAAAGTTCATCCGGCCGATGAACAAAATAGAATTGAGTTAGCTCTTCGATTAATTTTAATTAAAGACGGTTCGAAGAATATTTTAATCGATACAGGCATTGGTGATTACCATGGTGAAAAATGGGATTCGCGTTTTGGTGTTGTTGGAAAACAATCACCACTTGAATTATCACTTGCTGAAATTGGAATGAAGCCGGAAGACGTTACAGATTTAATTATCTCTCACCTTCACTTCGATCACGTTGGTGGAATTGGGAAAATGGTTGATGGGAAGATTGAACCTGTTTTAAAAAATGCGACAATTCATCTTCATAAAAAACATTTTGAATACTCTCAGCATCCGACGGTGAGAGATGAAGGGTCATTTCAGATTGAATATTTTATGCCGGTGATTAAATGGTATGAAGACAATAATAAAGTTCATTTTATTGATGGGATGGAAGGAGATGTTCTTCCAGGGATTAAGTTTAAATGTTCGATGGGGCACACGCCTTATCTGCTTCATGCTTATGATGAGAAGATGATTTATATGGCCGATTTGATTCCGACTTCTAATCATGTGCATATACCTTGGGTTATGGGGTATGACATTTCTCCAGGGGTGACGACTGTTGATAAGAAGAATTTTTTAGAGTTCATTAATTCAAAACATCTGACGATGATTTTTGAACACGACCCACTTTTTTTTGGGTCGACAGTTAAGAAAAATGAGAAGGGAGATTTTGTTTGTGATGAAAAATTAAGTTACGAGGCAAAACCAGCATACGCTATTTTTTAGGGTCTAAAAGCAACGGCTGCATGACCTTTGTATCTGGAAAAGATTTTAAACTCATTGATCCATAAACATCGACTAAACATTTCGCAAAGGCCTTTGACAATGGTTTTTGTGCATCTTCAATATCAATAAAAGATAGCACGCCCTTCTTATCCGTTCCTACAACAATACAAACATTATAAACTTCATTATTGCGAACATGTTCCACATAACATGGCTGAACGTTATTGCTTTTTTCAAGTATCATTTCATATAATTTTTTTTGAGTAGAATTACGATCTCTTGGAACTTTATATTCATAACTTCCCAAATACTCCTGTGCCCTTTTCGAGCAATAGTCTTTTTGATATGTCATAGTATTATCTTTAGTCACCACTGTAGAACATGCAGACAAAATCATTAAAGACAAAACAAGAGAACATTTTTTCATTTAATTACCCTACACTATTTTTATTATCTTCTTGATCGTCGTGAATCCTTTCAAGTGCTTTAAAGTAAAGATTCATAGATACATTTTCGTTTGAAAGCATGCGATGTAATGTTTGTCTATTTGTACCAATCGCCTCTGCGAACTCTTCTTGATTTTTATATTTATGGCTATTGGCCACATAGGCCGAAATTAAATCAGTCGTTGAAGCAAAGTCTCCTTCAGCGAATAACTTCATAAGCTCACTATATATGAAATTAGGATTGCTGAATTTCTCTTTAATCCCTATACGTTTTGTTTCAATTCTTGAAGGAGCTTTTTTTTCTTTTACTAAATTTGCTACTGCCATAAAAATTCCTGTTAAGGTATTTTGATACTTGTCTTAACGACTTTGTATTTTTTTAAAATCTCTCTCGATTTTCTAATCGCTTTATCCTGCTCTAATCCTTTGCCACTACCTAATAGAAGCAATGTTCTTTGCCCTTTACTATTTTCAATCACAGCAAAATAAAGTCGCAGTCCATTTTTCCATTTCTTTTCATAAAGGCCATCTTGCAAATCTTTAGTACTACTGACGACGCCAAGATTTTTAATTTTTTCTTTTGCCGCCTCAATAAGTATTAATTGGCTTCCATCAATATCATCAGACCAATCAACAAACTCTGCATCTTCTTCAACCTCTTTTGGAACTCCAGCATTAAAAATGTCATCGCTTGCCATATCATCTCCACTGTACCATATCTATAACTATTGCAACATATATGTTACATAAAACAAGAGAAAATCAAATAAATTCAATCAATTAAGAATTCTTTGTAACTTGTTGAATTATCGTTAAACGGTCTTATTGCTCATTCATAATTACAAAGCAAAATCCATGTACACGATATTTAAAAAGTAAAAATGGGTGCCCATCAAATTTCTTTAATCGACTGCTCATTTTTTATATTAGGTTTATTTTAGGTCTGCATATTCGGTGCCTGCAGATGGCCATATTCAAGGTTAATAGAACAACCTTGAATATGGAACTTCTTATTCAAGGTTATCAAAAAGGTCTATTTTGAAGTTTTCTTGTTTTCGAATCTTAGCGCCTGACTAAAAATCCCAGCGCTACCGACTTTCTTATAATCCATAATCTCAAAAATATCATAAAGACATTTTGAAACCGATGCTGGAAGTGGATTGTTATTATCTTCAATATCAAGATAAGAAACACTCCCTTCTTCATTGAGCTCAACCACCATACAAACATTGTAGCTGTAATCAATGTCCTTATGCTGTTCGACTTCTTTCAAGTAACAAGCATGAGCTGCATCCAGCTTCGTCTTCACAAAGCTTCTATAGCGCTGATGACTTTTAATTTTTTCAGTTACAGAACGTTTACCGGTCTGAATATTTTGATCAAGGTAGATTAGCGATTTCGGAGTGCAATTCACTTTTTGATCAAAGGGCGGAAGAACTTTTGGGGTTGTTGGAAGAAGACTAGAACAAGAAGACAATGACATTAAAATAAGAACGCTTAAAATCTTTTTCACTCAAAACTCCTTCCAATGATTAATTAGAAATTTTCTGAATCTCAGCTTGAAGCTTTGTAATATGACTATCAACCTGACTCTTAATAAACTTATAACGTTGTTCAAATTTATTCTTTAAAAAAGTCTTCTCAGACGAAGTAATCTTCTTCATTTTTTCTGTTTCAGTAATCATATCTGAGCCAAGCTCCCCGATCTGTTTACCTAATTGAACTTGAGTTCCATAAGAAGCGAGTCTATTTCTCGTATCATCTTCGTCACTCTCCGTTTTCTTTTGTAAATCAACGGCAGCTAAAACCAACGACTGAATAATCGGAGAAATTTCTTTAATATACTGAGACTCGTACTTTGAAATATCTTTCGGTTTCTTCAAGCTTTCAAGCGCCAGAAGATAGTCTTCAACCGTCTTATTTAAGATCGATAGAAAAGTTTGCATACGCTCTAACTTATCCGTTAACGGCTTAAGTTTCTCGTTCACGATCGTATCTTTATACTCGTTAATCTTCTTTTCAAACTCTCTTGGAGTCCCTGAATAAATTAAAGCTGACGTTGTATAAGTATAGTCAGTGTTTAATTTTTTAAAGAAAGCGTACTTGTTTAAAAATTTAAATTTTCTGTTTAAGAAGTGAAGCTTGCGGCCAGTGAAGTCCACATTGTATTCACCTGGAACAAATTGAGTGCCCTTCGTTAACTGCATTTTTGCAAACTCACCAAGGTGATTTTTAATCGCTCCTCTAACCATGATCTCAACGTCTTCAGTTCCCAGCGTTCTTTTTGGAAGCGATTGCAGTTTTATGATTGAGAGAATCTCGCCTTCTTTGTTAGTTGAAGCGTAAAGAGTCTTGCCATCAAGAGATAAGGCCATGGCCACAGAAATTGACGGAGTCTTTTGCGCGGCAATTTCTTGCAGCTTTTCTACGTAAACCGGCATCACACCTTTTACACGCAATTGAATCGCTGAAGACTTCTCGTTCATAAAGAACCAGCACATCACGATCACAAAAAAAGTCGCAAGTACGATCAGTAGAACTTTCGGAGAATTTAATGAACTTTGTGGTTTATTAAACGTCCTTCCTTTTGGATTTAAAATCGCATCCAGTGGAATCGGTGGTGGTTCATCGTTTACGGGGCCACTTCCGGTAGAATGCGGCAACACTGGCGGAGCTGGCGGTGGAAGGTCATCATCTTCATCTGGCAACGGCGGAAGCCCAACAGGAGCAGCTGCAGCGGCCTTTGTTTTATTGATTAAAAAGGCCAGGTCACGGGTTTTGCCAAGCGCTTCCCATTTTTCGGCGCCTTCGCGCCACACCAACGACTGAGCGTTGATTTCGCCCACAGCGAAAAACTCTTCCATTTCCTCTAAAGAAAACGGACCGAGATGGTGAGTACCTTTAAATATAAACCAGTCTTTATTCATTTGATCTTTTAATGATATACTCACATCGCCATTTTGGTAAACCGCAAATTAAGGAACACCCGTGAAAAAAGATTTAATTCTTGAAAACGCCAGCACTAGAGACAGCGAACGCGTGATCACTAACAGAACCAAACCTTCTGAAGCTGACATTCTTTTTTTCAAATCCTCTTCTGACATAGGGACAATTAGGAATTTCGGAAGACGTGGCGGAGGCTTTGCCCCGGAAGCTATTTTGAATATTGTGAAGAAGCTGGCCCTGCATAATGAACAGACTTGGTCCGATATTGAGGTGGCAAATCCTCGTCTGGAAGAGGAAGATTTTTCTTATGCGCAAAGCGAATATGCGACGACGCTGGCAACGGCCTTTGGAAGCTATCCAAAAGCGCGAAAATTTATTTACCTTGGTGGTGGCCACGATCACGTTTACCCACTCCTGAAAGCACTGAATACAAAATATAAAAAAATCAAAGTCATCAATATCGACGCTCACCTCGACACGAGAATTGATGAGTTTCACAACTCTGGAACTCCATTCAGACAATTTGCCAACGAATTTGAAGGTAAGTTCGAACTGATCCAACTTGGGATCCACGACTTTGCTAATTCAAAAACGACGATGAATGAATTAGGGAGAGCAAAAGAAGTGGTCGCGACTTATGACGACTTAAAACACCTGACTCAAAATTTTGTGAACAATAGAAAACTCTTCGAGCGCATGATGCCTTACGATCACGAAGCTCTTTATCTCTTCAGTCTCGATGCTGACGCTCTTGATGCTGGAATTATGGAAGGAGTGAGCGCCGTTAATCACCGCGGTCTTCCCTACCACTTTGTCGAAGAACTTCTGACTTATGCTCAGGATGTTTTACGAGTGAAGCATTATGGTTTTTACGAATACAATCCGGTTTACGACAATCTTTCTCAAAAAGGAGCACGCACACTAGCTTCTTTGATTTATAAAATTATGGATCATGAGAATTAAGTGCCAACTGGTAATTCGATAACAAAACATGTGTTGGGGTGTTTTGCATCCAGGTATAATCTCCCATTGTGATCTTCAATGATCCCAACCGAGATACTTAGGCCTAAACCTGTTCCTTTGCCCGTTTCTTTTGTGGTAAAAAATGGCTCGAGAACTTTTTTAGCGACTTCTTCAGGAATCCCATTTCCACAATCAATGATACGAATAACGATTTTTCCACTGGCCGTCTTATCTTCCTCGACTTGAAGCCTGACCCACTTTTCTTTGACTTCATTTTCGGTCACTGCATCGAAGGCATTATTCAGTAAATTCAAAAAGACTTGAGAGATCTGAGACTCTCTACAAAGGATTTTAGCTGTAACCGTATTCGTTGTCTGTAATGCTATTTCTCCATGCTTGAAGCGCTCAAAACACATCTCTAAAGTTTCAGAAAGTATCTTATCAAGATCGACACTGGCCATAGGATCGCTGTTACCATTGCGGGCAAAGCTTCTCAAACCTGAAACTATTTTTGCAACTCTCATAACTCCATTAATGGCCTTTTCTACGGGAACTGCAATTTCAGAGTATTTTTCCAAGTCAGTATTAACTGTTTTTTGAATTTTATCTAAATACCCTCTGGTGATCATCAATGGGTTATTGATTTCATGGGCCACTCCGGCGGCCATCTCTCCCAAAGAAGACATCTTACTGATGTTGATCATCTTCGACTGCTGGGCATTGATAATGCTCGCACTATGCTGCTGTTCTTCACCCATTTTATTAAAAGTTTTTGTCAGACTCGCAATTTCAAAAATATGATTTTGATTTACAGGCAATCGAATATCTCCAGAAGAATTCATCTTGCCGATCGCTTGTTCCAGATCTGATAACGGTTTAATTAACAAGGTTCTTAGGTATAAATATTCAAAAAGGAAAAATAAGAGAAAAACAACCAGTAGGACTGCAATCATAATCATAGCAGTAACTCGGGCCTCTTTTTTTAAATCATCATAGTGATAAAGAACATGGAGCACTCCAAGTTTTTCAAGTTTATCTTCATTTTGTTTTGACAGGGAAATGAGTAGATAATTGCTAAGAGCTTTCTCATCTGGAATGATCTTAACTCCATCTGTTTCATAAGAATGACTTTTTAAAAATTGCTCCTTCTTCTTTAGAAGCTCTGCTGAATGCGTATGCCCTTTTGAAGTGACATCAAACACCATCTTCATGCTCTCATCAATCAAACTGACTTGAGTCACACCATCATTATACGATAAGGCATTTAAGATTTGTTTTGTGTAAGGATAGTCACCAAACCAGAGAGCTTCACTTAAAGAGCCCTTAAAACTTAATATATGCTTCACGATCGTTTGCTCTCGCTCACTTTTATTTTTATTCAAAGTGTAGTTAAAAGCAAAAAAGTAGGCCGGAAGTGAGATCACAACCAAGAATATGAATGCATCCCGCACAAGCTTGCTGGTAAGTCTCATTTTAAATTCGCCAAGGTAAGTTTTTCAATCTCTTCTGCTGATATCTGAGATTGGGGATTCAACATGATTCTTAATTGATAAGTTTGATCTTTCTTAGTGCTAATTAATAACTTCTCTTTCAGTGTTGGATCTTCTTTTAACTTTTTTTCTATAACAAATGAGTTCATAACGATGATATCGATACGTTCCTCGAGAAGATCTTTTAAATTCTCCTCATTACTCTGGCCAAGACTGATACCTTTTTTTCTCAACAATTCAGGGTCTGTTTTCATATTGGCAAAATTGTAATGATAACCAAAAATCCCTCTGATTTTTTTGCGATTAAAAGAATCAAAGTACTTTTGATCACGAGACTTCTTTTTAAGGGCGACGAACATCTCACCACCATTGACAATAACTCCGGTCTTAAGATGAGGAGTGTCCGGGCCATCCCAACTCCAGCTCTCATCTTCAAAGAAGATCAAATCCATTTTTTTATCTTTCAAATCACGGTATCTTCGATTCGCACTTGTGCTGACAAAAACAAATTGAAATTTTTCCTGTGAACTATTTAACTTTTTTAGCAGGTCGTTTACCATTCCGGCCTGACCATCTTGTTCAACAAATGGAGGGAAATTATAACCCCCGACTCTAATGCTTATTTTGTCTGCTGCTGAAACAAAACTAATGCAAAAAAAGAGAACGAAAGAAGATAAAAATTTTAAATAGTGTAAACGCATATGATCATTATGCGCCAAGGAAAATTTTAAGCAAAATTCTTCAAATTGAGATTCTTCTGCCTAGTAGACGAAGCCTACTCAAGGACAATATCCAATGAAGATAAAAGACCAAGTGCTTCAGGCATACTGAATTTGGCCTTTTTAATGTTAGTATACCGAACATCAATAAAGTATTCCGTCGAACCACGAAGATCAGCTTCACTTAAATTCGTTTTATTAAAAGACGACCCTCGAAGCACACAACCCCTGAGACTCGCCTTCACCAACTGACAATCACCAAACTCTACTTCCATCATTTTACAATCAGTGAAGCTGAAGCCTTTTAAATTCATCGATTGAAAAACACCGTAGTCCATTATGCAGTCAGAATAAGTACAGCTCGCTAAAGTTGTCGTCTCTGTCCAGTTAAGGCCTATGAGTTTTGATTTCTTAAAACTCACACCTCGAAAGACTCCGCTCTTTAAGCTGACGTTACTCAAATTGCATTCAGAAAAAGTGCAGTCTAAAAATTTGAGTTTACTAAAATTAAACTCGCTGAAGTCGATGCCAATAAATTGGCATCCCACAAACTCAGCACTGCTGCTTGAGTCGTGGGAGAAATCTTCAGCGTTGAAGATATTATTTTCGAAATACTGACTCATTAAAAGAAGTACCTTGCTCCAACACCGGCCTGGAAGTCACCATCAGTTCTCTTAATAATTTTAAGCGCAGGGACAAGCTCTCCAAACACTGTGATCGGTGCTTCTGGAATCTTCCATTCAACCCCTAATGGGATACGAACACCAAGGGCCAGATCGTCGTTATGTTTGTGATCTTCAATTTTTAAGAAGGCCCCAATACCTACGTAAGGCATGACTGGAACATCTGACGGGAAAAGTCCTGGAAGACGGAATTTATAGTCACCCATAAACATCACTTCATCATCCCAGTTGTAAGCAAAATAAAAGTCAGCAAATTGTCTTTCATTGATTTTGTGTTGAAACGTAATCCCTGATGGATCACCAAGCACAATACCTAATCCATTTGCGCCACCAGCGGCCCAAAGATTTGTAGAGAGCACTAAAGATAAAAGACAAATTAATTTTTTCATTGTGGATTCCAATGTTGGTTGAGTTTCTAAAACAGTATTGATTGTAATTGTAAAAGAAGAGTCCTAAAACAAAAAAGCCCAGTGCATATTTCAGCAATGGGCTTTTTGAGAGACATTCACAGGAGAGCTAAAAAAATCCTTTTAATAGTTTCTCCACACACACACTAATACTAATTGCACAGCTCGTGCCAAGTTTAAAAGGTGCCATTAGTGAGCCTAATAGTGTGAATAAGCCTATTAAGTACTTGATATATGGAAACTAAACTTACATTGTATAAGTCACTAATTTGACGATAAAGTGGTTTAGTAAGTCATTAAAATGACGGATTACTCTTACTGTTTCTTACATTTGAATTGGTAATGACTGTCAGAAAAGGAAAGGCCAACTCCAAGCTCGATTGGCCCTAAATTCTTAAGGCCAATCAATCTTGAAATGTTGTTGTTTTAGATCTTAACTTGTCCGCGTTTTTGAAGTTCTTCAATTAATGAAACAAAGTATTCGGCCGGATACGCCCCTCTTACTGGCACCCCATTGATAAGGAACCCTGGAGTTCCCGACATTCCGAATTTACCTGCTTCTGCGACGTCAGCTGCGATTCTATTTTTTACCGCATCTGAGTTGAGATCTTTTTTAAGTTTAACCATATCGGCACCAGCTTTCTTGGCTGCAGAATCCAAGAACGCCGTACCTTCTTTTAACTTACTTTGATTTTTAAAAATTTCGTCATGAAAAGCAAAGGCCTTGTCGCTATTTTGAATTCTGATAGCTTCAAAATATTGAGCAGAGATCATCGCCTTTTCATGAAAGCTTAATGGAAGGTGCTTATAGACGAATCTAATTTTCCCTTCGTATTTCTTCATTAGCTTTTCTACTGTCTCATTACCGCGTGAACAGAATGGACATTCGAAATCCGAGTATTCTACCAGTGTAAGAACCGCATCTTTAGGACCACGGATCGCCTCATCAGAACGAATTTCGGCGATCAGCGGTTTGCTGAAAGATTCTTCCAGCTGTTTCTTTTCTTCATCTTCTTTTACTTTTGCCATCGATTCTTGAGCGTTTTTAGCAGCATTTTGGAGCGCCGTAATGAATTCGGCCGGGTGTTGCTCGATTGCTTTAGTCAGGATCGTTGGATCCTCTTGTAAGGCCTTCGAGATTTGCGCCTTGATGTCCTTGTCTGACGAACAGCCCATTAAAAATACAGAACTGAGTACAGCAAGTGATAGTGTGATTTGTTTCATTAGGTCCTCCTGATGGTATTCTCATCGTAGCAGAGGCCTAAATATATGAGTCAGCTTTTGGTAAATTGATTGTCAATTCGAGTTGACATTGGGACGTCTACGACATGGTTCCTAATCGGTAACCAAGACCGCGGATCGTTTCGATAATATCATCGGCCGTTTTTTGTCTGATTTGTAAAACGTGTGTATCGACAGTCCTGGTCGTTGGAAAATTCTCATACCCCCAAACTTTATCTAAAAGATTCTCACGCGAGAATGTTTGACGTGGATTTTCTGCAAGCAGTCTTACTAATTCATATTCCATTTTCGTAAATGTAACTTTACGTCCATCATAGAGAACTTCTTTTTCCATATCATTAATCATTAACTTTCCCACCATAACTTTTTCAGAGCGGGCGATCACTGCAACTTTCTCTCTCAATTGAACGCGTACACGCGCAATTAATTCGCGGGACTCAAACGGTTTTGTCATATAGTCATTAGCGCCCGTTTCCAGTCCTAAAACTTTATCAATGAGATCTGTTCTCGCCGTCAGCATAATAACCGGCATAGAGAATTCTTTTGAGCGAATTTCGCGCAAGAAATCTATCCCCTGTCCATCAGGTAGCATCCAGTCTAAAACGATGACATCCAGGTCTTTGGACAATAGTGTACGAGCAAGTTCGAGAGTTGGCGCCAGTTGCGCTTTCATCCCTTCACTCTCCAAAATTTTTTTCAACGATTTTCCTAAATTTTCATCATCTTCAACAATTAAAACCTGCTTCATTATTTATTCCTTAAAAAAAGAGAGAAGGTTGTAGGAGTTTGCTGGTAGGAAAGTTTTCCATCCATCTCCTGCATAATTTTTTGCACGATACTCATGCCGAGCCCTAGCCCTCTGGAGTTTTTCCCTGTGCGATCAGACGACAAGATCTCTTCCAGATTTTTATAAGGGCATACACCTGCATCAGTCACCGTTAATGTCAGCTCATCATTAACAAGCGTCCATTTCACCATCACCGGACTCTTTCCGTGATGAAAGGCATTTTCTAAAAGATTCTTTACACAAATTCCGTACCAATAGACATCCATTCTAAATGGCCCGTCAGTTGGTGAAGCTGTAAACCCTACACCCTTTTCAGTGTAGTCATGAATCATATCAATAATGAGTTCATTCACCGATGGAACTTCCTGAAGAGTAATGGCCAGCAAAGACTTGCCATCATTCGTTTGAAGATAACTCGTACTCTTCTCGGCTAATCTCTTAAGCCTATAGACCTCGCCTTCCATCTTTAAAAATTCTTCTAAAATACTCGCTGGGATTAAGTCAGACTGTTTGTTGATCTGCTCAACTTGTAACATTAAATTCGCAATCGGAGTTCGGAGCTCATGAGTTAAAACTCGCAGCGCATGCTTTTTCCTTTCTTCTTCAAAACCTTGCTGCTTAATCTTTCTATAAAGAATCACGGCAATTAGAAGGAGAACGACAAGCGAGCCACCGAAAACAACAATAGATGACTGCATGAAGATCTGAACTAAAGTCCTGTCGTCCTTTTCCCAACAGAAATGATCTTCTCTATAAAAACACTGCGCCCCTTCTTCATAAGGACGAAGGTAGAAGATTTTTTCTTTTAAATACTGTTCAAACTCAAGCTTGGTAAAAATCTTATAAGTGACATTGAATTTTTTACGATTTCTCACCAAAAGATAATCATTGGTCAAAATATAATTGCTGCCTTTTACCAGGGCCTCAAGTTCATTTTTATTAAGTTGAGAGAGGATTTTAAAATTCCCTTCAAGACTTTTAGGTGGAAGTTCTTCCAGTTCATACATGTGAAAAAGATTTAAATTATTTCTCACCCATTCATGAGTAAAAAACGGCTCTCTCCCCGATAAAAAGGCCAGGAACGCATAACTCACACCAGTTTCATGAACCAGTGGCGCGTTTTCAAAAAAGCCCGGAGGAAGCCTGGTGATACGGTTACAACGAAAGTCTTCCCATGTTTCACTTTTATCAAAATAAAGCTTACTCATTCTCTCGAATGTATTGTTACAGGATTTCGAAAAATATGTTTTCACAGTCTTTGCTTCGCGGGCAAAAACGTTTTGCGGCTGCAATAGCTGAGAAAAAAGTCTCGAAGGATACATCGAGCTTAAATCGATTTCTAAAATAGGATGACCCTGTTTATAGAACTCTTTTTTATACTTCTGAATCTCTTCTATTTCCGAAATACTCGCCGATGATTTGTTAGAAAGGTTAATAGCATAATAGGCCGTCGAAAAAGACAGCAGGATGGCGGTAAAAATAAGCAGGACGTACATTCGCATTGGTGATTATTTTAACACTAAGTAAAACGGATTGTGTTAGGTGAATGTCAACTTTTTGGGATTTAATACCTGAGCGAATTAATTCTTAGGCTTAACATATTTGGCCAGCATCTCGACAGACCTGTTTACGGCCTCATCAAGATCAGCGGTATTATAAAGGTTGCCCACATGAGCAAAAATCTTCTTAGACTCTTTCGTGACAATATCGATTTCTACCCAGTAACTTGAATTCATTTTATTAATCGACAGACGGCCAACAAGGAAATCCTGGCCGTCGAGTTTAATAAAATATTCTGCGGGAAATTCTGTAATGTTCACTTATCCGTTACCTTTGGTCTCTGTTGAATTTTTATCGATGCGTTCTAAATACTCTATGATCATTCCCGCAACATCTTTACCAGTCGCTGTTTCAATCCCATTTAATCCCGGGCTTGAATTCACTTCCATAATAAGAGGTCCGCGCTCTGAGCGAAGCATATCCACACCAGCAAGGTTTAATCCCAACGCTTTAGTTGCGTCCAGTGCTGCTTGTCTTTCTTCTTTAGTAATCTCGACAACCTTAGCTGTTCCACCTCGGTGAAGATTACTTCTAAACTCTCCGGCCTTCGCCGTTCTCATCATTGTCGCAACAACTTCGTCACCAACAACAAAACATCTAATATCTGATCCACGTGCTTCTTTAATAAATTCCTGAACAAGAATGTTTGCATCCATTTCTCTGAAAGCATCGATAACCGATTCTGCTGCTGAGTTTGTTTCAGCGAGAACCACGCCTTTACCTTGAGTTCCTTCTAAAAGTTTTACTACTAGAGGAGCTCCACCAACTAACTTAATTAGTTCTTGCGTCATCTTAGTAGAGTGAGCAAAACCTGTCACAGGAAGACCCAGTCCTTTTCTCGATAATATCTGAAGTGATCTCAGTTTATCGCGGGCACGTGCAATGGCCACACTTTCATTTAATGAAAAAACACCCATCATTTCAAACTGACGGATAACGGCCGTTCCATAAAATGTAATTGACGCGCCAATTCTTGGAATGATCGCATCAAAATCCTCAAGAGCTCTGTCCTGATAGTGCACCATCGGTTTAGTCGATGTAATATCCATATAACACTTTAATGTGTCGATAACTTCAATTTCATGGCCTCTTGCTTTGCCGGCCTCAACAAGACGTCTCGTTGAATACAGACTTGAGTTCCTAGAAAGAATGGCAATTTTCATTGAAGTTTTTCCTTTTTAGTTTTTAACATATGGTGTTTTGACGGGTTGATAAGAAACCTTCCATTTAAGGCCTCTCTCCCAATAAGCATTTTGAAACCCATCAAATCGCGGTTGATCAAAGTCACTTCAATTTCAAAACGGTGGTGTCCCATTTTGATTTCTGTTTTCACAACAGGCCTTACGGTTCTGTCGCCATTGGAACTTCTAATTGAGCGCTCTTCTATTAGCGGCGATTTAATATAATGATGTTTGCCATCTTCAGTAATAAAAAGGAAACGGACATACTGCTCACCTTTGACAGTGATGAATTCAATCTTATCTGCATGCAGTGCTGAAGTTTTTGCACCTGTATCGATTTTCGCTCGCAATTCTTTTAACTTAAATTTGGGTAGGCTAACAGTTTCACGCCACCCCACAAATTCTAAATCGGTCTTTTGTTCTTTCATTAAATCCTCAAATAAATCTTACCTAATACTGCCACGGCCAATCATCAAAAAATAGTGTCTTTTCATCTTTTAAACAAGGCTAAAATTAACCTATTTTAAAAAGACAATATTCTGCTTAACCATTCGTTTCCGCTAAGTTAGAATTAACATCGTTAACGTCACATTTAGACAATCACTATTTTCCAAGGGGCACTTTCCTATGAGTTCTAAACCTTCGAGCTCGTTTCTCAACTCTGTCGTAAAAAAACAGATCATGGGTATTACGGGACTATTACTATGCGGCTTCGTTCTTTCACACTTTCTCGGAAACTGTACGCTTTTTATTGGATCAGACGCATTCAATAAATATGCACACACACTTGCGAGCAATCCACTCATTTATTTAGCTGAAGCAGGTCTATTGGCCGTCTTCCTTGCTCACATTGGATTTGCCATCAAACTTATCCTTGAAAACAGAGCTGCTCGTCCAATACCTTATGCTTACGCTAGAAAGCATTCAGGAAGAGGTGCTACGTTTGCTTCTTCAACTATGGTGTACTCAGGAATTTTAACTCTTATTTTTCTTGTCATTCACATCTTAGGATTAAAATTCGGGGCCTACTACGAAACAACTGTAAACGGTGTTGTAATGAGAGATCTTTACAAAACAACAATTGAATACTTCCAGGATCCATTACACGTTCTATTTTATGTTATCGCTGTCGTTTCTCTTGGTGTTCACGTTAGCCACGGTTTCTGGTCAGCGTTTCAATCATTGGGTCTTAACCACCCTAAATACATGCCAAAATTAAAATGTGCTGCATGGGCATTTGGAATTCTAGTTGGTGGCGGATTTTCTGCTCTAGCTGTTTTCTGCTATTTCCAAGGAGTAAGATAATATGTCTGCTACAAATCCAAACATTAAAAAACTAGATGGTAAAACTCCTACTGGTCCAATCGCTGAACGTTGGAGCGAACACAAGTTTCACATGAAGATCGTTAACCCTGCTAACAAGAGAAAGTACTCTGTTATCGTAGTGGGAACTGGTCTTGCTGGTGGATCTGCCGCTGCTTCACTTGCTGAACTTGGATACAACGTAAAAACTTTCTGCGTACAAGATTCACCAAGACGCGCTCACTCGATCGCTGCTCAAGGTGGTATCAACGCTGCAAAAAACTATACTAATGATGGTGACTCTGTTCACCGTTTATTTTATGACACTGTAAAAGGTGGTGACTATAGAGCTCGTGAATCAAACGTTCACCGTCTTGCTGAAGTTGCCAACAACATCATCGATCAATGTGTGGCCCAAGGGGTACCATTTGCTCGTGAATACGGTGGAACACTTTCAAACAGATCATTCGGTGGATCTCAAGTATCACGTACATTCTATGCTCGTGGACAAACAGGTCAGCAGCTTTTATTAGGTGCATACTCTGCCATGATGAAAGAAGTTCACAACGGAAAAATCACATCACTTACTCGTCGTGAGATGACTGAACTAGTTATCATCGATGGAAAAGCTCGCGGTGTAATCGTTAGAAACATGATCACTGGTGAATTCGAAAAACATATGGCAGACGCTGTTGTTCTTGCGACTGGTGGATACGGAAACGTGTTCTATCTTTCTACAAACGCAAAAGCATCAAACGCATCAGCAGCATTCCGCGCTTACAAAAAAGGTGCTTATTTCGGAAACCCATGTTTCACGCAAATTCACCCGACTTGTATTCCGGTTTCTGGGGATCACCAATCAAAACTTACTCTAATGTCTGAGTCACTAAGAAACGACGGACGTGTTTGGGTTCCAAAAGCGAAGGGAGACAAACGTCCACCTTCTCAAATTCCAGAGAACGAAAGAGATTACTACCTAGAGAGAATCTATCCATCATTCGGTAACCTTGTTCCACGTGACGTTGCTTCAAGAAACGCAAAGAACATGTGTGATGCTGGTTTTGGTGTAGGAGCTACTGGTCTTGCTGTTTATTTAGATTTCGCTTCAGCAATTGAGCGCGAAGGTGAAGATAAAATTAGAGCTAGATACGGAAACCTTTTTGAAATGTACGAGCAGATCACTGACTCGAACCCATACAAAAATCCAATGATGATCTACCCTGCTATCCACTACACAATGGGTGGTCTATGGGTTGATTACAACTTAATGAGTAACGTTGAAGGTCTATTCGTTATCGGTGAAGCAAACTTCTCTGATCACGGTGCTAACCGTCTTGGAGCTTCTGCTCTAATGCAAGGTTTAGCTGATGGATACTTCGTTCTTCCGTACACAATCGGAAATTATTTTGCTTCAAACAAATTCGAAAAACTTGAACTTACTCACCACGAATTTGAAAAAGCATTAGCTGAATCAAAAGCAAAATTCGACCGTCTACTTGCTGTAAACGGAACGAAGACTGTAGATCATTTCCATAAACAACTTGGTCACGTAATGTGGGACAACGTTGGTATGGCGAGAAATGAAGCTGGTCTAAAAAAGGCCATCGATCAAATCAGATCTATCAGAGAGCAATTCTGGAAAGACGTAAAAGTTACGGGAACAAATGTTGACGTAAACACTGAGCTTGAAAAAGCAGGTCGTGTAGCAGACTTCTTAGAACTGGGAGAACTAATGGCACTAGACGCTCTTGAGCGTACAGAATCATGTGGTGGTCACTTTAGAGAAGAGTCTCAAACTGAAGAAGGTGAAGCAAAACGTGACGATGAAAATTTCGCACACGTTGCTGCTTGGGAATACCAAGGCGAAGGTGTTAAACCAATTCGTAACATCGAAGAACTAAAGTTTGAATACGTTAAATTAACACAAAGATCTTACAAGTAAGGAGTTCACCATGGGTGGAAATAGTACAGATACAATGTCCCTAAAGTTAAAAATTTGGAGACAAAAGAACGCAAAAGATAAAGGTGGAATGGTTGATTACAACCTTGATGGAATTTCTCCTGATATGTCTTTCCTTGAAATGCTAGACATTTTAAATAACAAACTTGTTACTGAAAAAGGTGATCAGATCGCATTCGACCACGACTGCCGCGAAGGTATTTGTGGAATGTGTTCTCTAATGATCAATGGTCAAGCTCACGGCCCTCAAGCAAACACGACAACGTGTCAGCTGCACATGAGAAAATTCAAAAACGGTGATGAAATCGTAATTGAGCCATGGAGAGCAAAAGCATTCCCGGTTATTAAAGATTTAATGGTTGATAGAACAGCAATGGACCAAATCATGGCCGCTGGTGGATACGTTAACGTTAACACTGGAAACGCACCAGATGGAAACTCAATCCTAATCGGTCAAAACGAAGCAGAACTAGCGATGGACGCTGCTGCTTGTATCGGTTGTGGAGCATGTGTAGCGAGCTGTAAAAACGCTTCTGCAATGCTTTTCGTTTCGGCGAAAGTTTCTCAACTTGCACTTCTTCCACAAGGACAAATT